>CALLFA010000190.1 GCA_937997635.1 uncultured Saprospiraceae bacterium
ATCGTATTCTGCCAATTCTGTCAAATGCTCTTGTTCGCGTTTAGCGAGGATACCACCAAATATTTTAGGATGAAGCGTCTTCACTCTACCTCCGAGTATTGAAGGATATGAAGTCAGGTTTTCTACAGTGTGTACATCGACGCCTAAAGATTCGATGTATTGTTGTGTGCCACCTGTAGAATAAATTTTAATGTTTAGATCATCGAGTCTTTTGACAATGGCGTCCAAGCCTGTCTTGTGGTATACAGAGATCAGGGCAGAATTGATAAACTTATCACTCATGAATTAGTGGTCTAGGTTGGTAAGAATATAGGAGTCTGTTATGCTCATATTAAGAATTCACAAATGTATGATTTTAATTAAATGAAATTGAATAATGAAGCACTAAAATTTAAGTCGGACCAGTGATACTTGCATTAAGCAGGCAGATACATACTAATTCCAAGTTGTTTCCTTAAATCGCAAAGTATTTTATATTCTAAAGAACCTCAATAGCATTTGAATCAATCATAAGAGCCAAAATAATTACCAAATGCTAGCTACCTCAGACTCTTGATGACGAGCTGGACCATTGATGTGTTCGAAGGCTTTATAGGCAATAAATGCCACAAGAAGTGCTGCTGCAAATGAAGCCAAATAAATCATTTCGTTATCAAAATAAGAGCGAGTATCTGATGACCCTTCTTCTAATCCCAGAGTAAATGCCAATACATTATTGAGTATGTGTATAACGATCGGCAGCCATAAGGATTTGGTTTTATAATAGATGTACCCTAGGACTAAGCCTGCAAAAAATGCACTGATGACTTGTATCGGAATAAAATGAATGACACCGAATATTAATGCAGAATACACAATTGCCTTTTGTGAAGAATAGCTTTTCAAAAACCCTTTCAATACAATTCCTCTGAAAATGATCTCTTCGCATATTGGTCCGATAAAGCCTCCAGCAATCAACAACACGATGGGTGGGATTCCATCAAACATGGCTTCGTAAGATTTAAACATAGCTTCATACCCTGGCGCATATTCTAAAAGACCTCCAACAACATAGCTGACTCCGAACATTAACAGTATCGATACAACTAACAATTTAACATCTTTGCCTTCCCACTGCCAGGCATTTGTGCCCAACGTATGCTTGCGGAGAAGAAACCAAACTGCAACGGGAAATGATAAGGCAAGCGTTGCGCCCATGGCATATTGCATGCCTACTTCTTGACTTTTCCCCATTGCCATTGCAACGCCAATCCCAATAACGGAAACTGGAATAGAGACAACAATTTGTACAAGAAGGAAAATAAGACCTGTCTTGATGCCATCCCATAGACGAAAAGACTTTCCATCAGATGGTGGTATTTGCAATGGGTTTGAATCATTTTCGTCCGTTTGTTCTATTTGAGGTAAAGACATATTGCGTTCTGTTTTGTGATTGAAACTTTAGAAAAGATAAAAAGAAAATTCTAATCATCACTTTCTACTCAAAGAATTACAAATGACGATGACTAAGTTTAACCAACATTATCTCAACGTCAATATATTACCCATTTGATAGCAGATCCGCCAGCGGGGTTCATATTTGTCTTTTTCACCGAATACAACTGTTTCTGTTTCTTCAGAAAGTCTGTAAGAATGGGTAGCTAGAATTCCACAATGGGGACAATTGGCAAGCACCTTGGTTGCGCATTCGGCCATATCTGAACTATCGTGAAATGATTGCCATTGACCGTACCTCTTTTCTGACATTAACACTTGCGTAGCTACACATTTTTTTAGTTACTGACAATTGAAACTTGAAACCAACAATTTTTTATTTTATATTTAGTTAGAAATTTTCTAAAAGAATGAGCGACAAATATTTTAAAACATCTTAATTTATACAATTGATTACAATGCCTATGTCTCAGAATTTGAGCTAATCAAAATGATAAAGTCAGAAAATCATAAGAAACATTTTAGGACTGCTAGAAACTATATGAGAAATAATTTTTTTCTAATCTTTTTATCAATTACACTTATTTGTTGTTCAAAAAGTGAAGAATCTGAAACAATAAGAGCTTCAGTTAATTCCTTTGAAGTTTGGAGATTTCATTTTGAAGGATTTTCTATTGAAAATAAATTTGTGATTTCAGATGCCCCAGAAAATGCTCTCATCAGTGAAATTAGAGGAGATGGTACCGAACTCGGCAATTCATACTTCTATCAATCAGAACAAGGTTTTCGAGGAATTGAAAAAATAATAATTGAGAAAAGCTCATCAGCTGGAGATGACAATTTTTTTAAAGTCAAAACCTATCATATTGAGCTTACTGTTGAGTAATAATTATCTCTTTCAAGAGATAATCTTTGGTCGATTTGAGATGTATAAGTACTCTATGGCAACAACAATATGCAGGTACAATACTTATCTTTATCACACATGACAACCAGTTATAGTCTCCGTCAATGTTGAACGATTGGTAGTACTTTAGTAAAATAGACGCTTAGTATCTACCTCAAATTCAAAATATTCCCCATCTGGTAACAAATACGACAGCGGGGTTCGTACTTGTCTTTTTCTCCAAGGACAACCGTTTCTTGTTCTTCTGACAGCCTGTAAGAATGAGTCGCCAGATTTCCACAATGAGGACAAATGGCATGCACTTTAGTCACATATTCGGCCATAGCCAATAGAGCAGGCATTGGTCCAAAAGGAATGCCTTTAAAATCCATATCAAGTCCAGCGACGATTAATCGCACACCTCGAAGCGCAAGAGTTTCACAAACCTGAGGGAGTCGATCATCAAAAAATTGAGCTTCGTCGATGCCTATGACTCTGATGTCTTTGGCAATCTCCAGGATTTTACTGCTCGATTCTACTGGAGTAGACAAGATGGCATTTTCATCGTGAGAAACGACCTTAGTCTCGTGGTATCGCTTGTCTTTCATCGGTTTGAAAATCTCCACTTTTTGGTTGGCGAATTTGGCTCGTTTCAAGCGGCGGATCAGTTCTTCTGTCTTACCAGAAAACATCGAGCCACAGATGACTTCTATCCATCCACTTCGTTGACCTTTAAAGTTGGGTTCTAGGAACATGTAAAACTTGGAATAATCATTGTAAATAACATATTAGAGATAACATTCATACGAAAATGCAAAATATCATTTTTGTAGCGAATAATAAATATTATGTCAAAACTGTTATCCTTTTGGCTTTCAAAAACATCGCCTACCTATGGAATATAAAAAGTCCTCTATACTTCTAAAGAAAATCCATTCTTTGCATCAAACACTGATGGAGAGTGAAGATCACCCATCTTCTATTGAGAAACAGTTGATGAAAAGCTATCTCAGAGACTTCTATGATTGTTTTGTTGATGGAAATGGCGATACCGATATTTTTGCAGATACAGAGCAACAAGCTGCATCACAAAAAGTAAAGACTCCTGTTGTCGTTCCTCCTATCGTTGAAAAAACTGTTGAAGCACCTGCTGATGAAATATCATCTGTCGTGGAAACACCAAAAGAAGTACCTGCTATTCAAACCCCAGTGGTAGGAACTGTACCTGTCATCCAACACACCCCGATTGAAGAGGTGCCTGAAGCGATTACTGATAAAGAAGTGGTCGTGCAACCTAAAGAGATGATAAAACAAATTGTCACAGATCCTGTCGATCAAGATTTAATGGCATTATTTGTAGAAAATCCAGTGGTTAACCTATCAGATAAATTGGCAATGCGGCCTGTAAGAGATTTGACCAAAGCACTTAGCATTAATGAACGATACTTTACCATCCAAGAGCTGTTTGGAGGAGATGCTGACTTATTTCAGCAAACATTACAGCAATTAAACGGTTTATCTAATTTTAAAGAAGCGAGTCATACCCTAATGCAAGATGTCGCAACCAAATACGAATGGGGTACAGAAGCTAAAAAGAAAAAGGCTGAAAATTTCATTAAATTGGTGAGGCGTCGCTATCAATAGATAAAATATGACATGATATCAAAAGAACTCAAGACTTTTCTTGAAGCCGTTCGCTTCCCAATTATCTTCGTTCTTTTGATGTGGGTTGTACACTTCTATAAAATAGCGACAGATACTGAATTATTTACTTATGGCATTTTCCCTAGGACAATAAGTGGAGCAAAAGGCATCCTTTTCACACCATTTATTCATAGTGATTTTGGGCATCTTGCATCTAATACCTTTCCGATGTTGGTCCTCGGCTTCATTATTTTCAGTTTCTACAGACGTGTTGCTCTCATCAGTTTTATGCTCATTTTCTTTCTGACAGGATTTAGTGTTTGGTTATTCGCCAATAGCAGGGCTTATCATGTAGGGGCAAGTGGTGTGGTTTATGGTTTATTGTCTTTTGTCTTTTGGAATGGGATTTTTAGACAGAACATTAAAGCGATTGTTCTTGCGCTAATCGTGCTTGTGTTATACAGTGGATATTTTCTCGGTGTTTTGCCAGATCAAGAAGGGGTGTCATGGGAAAGTCACTTGTTTGGTGGTATTGTGGGTATTATCATCTCATTTGTATTCAAAAGTGTGATTGAAGAAGATGAAAAAGAACGAGAAGATCCTTGGGCGAATGATGATCAGTCGACACGATATTTTCTTCGCAGAGATATATTTGACAAGACAAAGGCTCAGCGTTTTGCAGAACAGCAAGCAGAACAACAAAACAATCAGTCTTCAACTTTAGAGTAGATATAATATTCTAATTAACAGAAGCACTCCCCTATTCATTAAAATACGGCCAGATTCAAATTTTATTCGATTTTTGTCGTTTTGACTCTGACGCATTTCAATCTCAATTTAATGAATCGAATCTTACCAATTTTTTGCTTAGTCTCATTACTTAATGTAGCAGTTTATAGTCAAGGAGCCAGTAATTTGGATTGCATAGGTGCTACCCCTGTTTGTGTTGATATGTTTGATGAAAATATTGTACCAGCGGATGAAGGGCTTTTTCCAAATGAAATTAATACAAGCATAAATTGTGGAGGAGCTGGTGAGGTAAAAGCGATTTGGTATATTTTTACTGTCAATAGAAGTGGTGATTTTGGTTTTGTCATTTCACCTGCTTCCCCTAGTGCAGACTACGACTGGAGTTTATTCAATTTGACCAATGCGTCTTGTGCAGATATTTTTGATGATCCATCATTAGTTGTGAGTTGTAATGCTGCAGGAGATACTGGATGTCAAGGAATGACAGGAGCGACTGGTGGATCAATTTTTAGTATTCAAGGCGGAGGTTGTGGCGCTAATCCTCCTAATGCATCAAGCACTGGGGGATTTAATGCTTTTAATGATTTGATACCTGTATTGGCAGGTAACACCTATGTCTTATACGTGTCTAACTGGAGTAGAGACGAAGGAGGCTATGTCATAGATTTTAGTTTGTCAGGTGATATTGGCATTTTCGACCAGGAAAATCCAACCCTTGAACCACTCCCAACTGATCCGACTTGTGTGGTCAATGACATACCAATTCAATTTTCAGAAAACATCCAATGCACGTCAATTGGGATAAACAACATAAATATACCAGGGATTGCATCGAATGAATATCGATTTTTCTCCGAGGTCTGTGATCAAGGTGGATCATTCGATGATGAATTTATTCTCGAATTCAATACACCAATAAGCACAACGAATGACTACACGATTGAATTTACTCCAACCACACAATTGCCTATTTTGGATTTATGTGATAATACGCTTGGTAATACTACACTATCATTTCGCGTGGACAATGATATGCCAGGACCTACATTAGAGGCCGTTGTGCCAGACGATAATTGTCAAATAAATGAAGTCCTTGTTACCTTTTCACAAAACGTACTATGCTCAGGGCTGAATGCAAATGCCTTTACTGTAGCATCGCCGAATGGATCTAGGTTGCCAGGAGAAACAATCTTGACAGGATGCGAAAGCAGTTCAGAATTTATCTATCGCTTTGACCAACCAATCGTGGATAACGGACAATATGAATTATTCGTAAATAGAGGTCAAGGCCTGATATTTGAAAACGAATGTCTCAAGCCATTGGATGGTGCATTTTCGACATTCTTTACTAAAGCTCCTGCAGATGATGTTTCTGTTGATAACATTAGTGTGACAAGTGATTGTGCTGTATCCGATATCGTCATTCCATTTACCAGACCTATCCAATGCAGTACAATTTCAAACAATAATGTAGAGATAGAATTTATGGGTGCGACTTTACCAGGCATCATCAGCGATACAGATTGTACTGAAAGAGGATCTCTTATGGTATTGACCGAGGTGACTTATACCCTTGATGAACCAGTATCAACATCAGGCACATATCAAGTGAATATCATCGGCAATGGTGTTGATGAACTTGTGACAGATTGCGGCTCAGTAGCCATGTCTTCTAGTCAAGCTTTTGATATGGATTTGAACATTGCCCCGCCAAGCATTACAGGATTAAATTTTCCACAAGATTGCAATATACAAACATTGGCTGTCGAGTTTTCAAAGCCTGTCACTTGCGACAATTCCATCTCCAATGGCTTTTCTTTGAATTACAATCAAGAAGACATTGACATTACTGGAGTAACTAATTGCGACAGCCAAAATGGAAGCACCATCGTTCAACTAAATATTGGAAGAGCACTTAATGAAAATGGTGATTATACATTTTCACAATCGAGCCTTTTGACAAGTTTTACAGATGAATGTGGTGCTTCTCCTGAACCATTCAGCTTGACAGGTTCTCTTACATTTAATGATTGTGATTCTTGCTTTATTTATATCCCAACAGCTTTTTCACCCAATGGGGACAACATCAATGAACAAGTAGGTCCTTTATCAAATTGCATCTTGGATGGCGTTTCTTTTTCTGTTTTTGATCGCTGGGGAAACTTGGTTTACAATAACAGAGGTATTGACCAAACCAATATGTGGAATGGATTCATGAATGATGGCGATTTGAACCCAGGTGTCTATGCCTATGTGATGGAGATCCAACTTAATGAGTTTAGAATGCCGACGACGAGGACGAGGAGAGGGACGTTTACGATTATGAAATGAGGGACTAAGGGCTAGGAGCTAGGAGCTAGGTTACTAGGAGCTAGGTTACTAGGAGCTAGGTTATTAAGAGCTAGGGGCTAGAAGCTAGAAGCTAGAAGCTAGAAGCTAGAAGCTAGAAGCTAGAACCTAGAAGCTAGAAGCTAGAACCTAGAAGCTAGAAGCTAGAACCTAGAAGCTAGAACCTAGAAGCTAGAAGCTAGAACCTAGAAGCTAGAACCTAGAACCTAGAAGCTAGAACCTAGAACCTAGAAGCTAAAAGCTAAAAGCTAAAAGCTAAAAGCTAAAAGCTAAAAGCTAGAAGCTAGAAGCTAGAAGCTAGGGTTAGGTGATAACAAACAAAATTTCCTTACATTCAAATAATTAAATTTATCATCTCATGAGACTATATCTACTCGTTTGCTTTGTCATCTTCCAATTCAATTGCCAAACATCCAATAAGCAAGCGACTGCTGAACATCGCGTGTTACAAGATGTACTAAGTAAAGACTTGGACTTAGATAATGAAATTGATATAAAAGGCATACGTCAATTGTATCAATCAAAATCCGCTTCTGTAGCTGATGTCACTAGATTTTATTTGAACAGAATTGAACAATTAAATCCAAGTTTACATGCAGTGATTACAGTAAATCCAGATGCCATGGCGATTGCAGAAGAGTTGGATGGAGACGCTTCTAAAGCAAACTTACCACTTTACGGCATTCCATTTTTATTGAAAGACAATATAGATACTGGCGATAAAATGCCTTGTACTGCCGGCTCTAGGATAATGGCAAATTCATTTCCCGCAAAGGACAGTCCGATTGTCAAACAACTAAGAAAAGCAGGAGCTGTCATTTTAGGCAAAGCCAATCTAAGCGAATGGGCTAATTTTCATTCATTAGAGTCATCGAGCGGATGGAGCGGGATGGGCGGCCAAACCAACAATCCATATGATACCACTAGAAATCCTTGTGGGTCAAGTGCAGGATCTGGTGTCGCAGTTGCTGCCAATCTTTGCGTCATTGCTATCGGCACGGAAACGAATGGCTCTATTGTATGTCCATCCAACAACAATGGTATTGTCGGAATCAAGCCCACAGTCGGACTACTCAGTCGCTCAGGAATTGTTCCGATATCATTCACACAAGACACACCTGGACCAATGGCCAGAACTGTATCTGACGCTGTGATCGCTTTAGGGGCCATGACTGCCGTCGACAAAAACGATAGCAAAACCTTGCAAACTGATAGACAAGCATTATCTGATTATACGGGCTATCTAAACACAAATGGTCTGAGTGGCAAACGTATAGGCTTGTGGACAGGCAACACGTCAAACCATCCGTTGGTCAAAGAACTTATGGAGCAAGCAGCTGAGCAATGTAAGGCAAAAGGAGCTACGATTGTCGAGCTTGAATCTGTTGTTACAAGGGAAGCAAATCGACACTCTTTTCAAGTGCTATTGTACGAATTTAAAGATGGCCTGAACAATTATCTGAACGAACTTGGTGTAGATGCCCCAGCGAAAGACTTGGGTGACCTGATCAACAAAACAAAGGCAGATCCCATTGAGATGCAATATCATAATTTTAGCCTATTTGAAATGGCAAATGACAAAGGGTCACTTGAAGAAGAAGAATATTTGAATGCTAAACAGTTGGCAGCAAGTCTAAGTCAGGAACAAGGGATAGACAGCGTGATGACAACACACAATCTTGATGCCATTATCTCGGCTGCTGGTGGACCGGCTTGGAAGACTGACTTGGTAAATGGTGATAATTTTGGACTGTCCAGTTCATCGCCAGCAGCTATTTCTGGCTATCCTAATATCTGTGTGCCGCTAGGTGCGATCCAAGGACTGCCTATAGGTATGAATATTTTTGGTAGGAAATGGTCAGAACCTGTCTTGATAGAAATAGCCTATAGTTATGAGCAGGCGACGAAGCATCGGTTTTCTCCTGACTTCCAGTAAGTTTTTGATTTTGCCTAACTAAAAAGAGCTTCTGCCTTACACGAAGACGGAAGCTCAATATATATTAATTTATGTGTCTTAATTTCCTAATATCAATGGAAGGCCTCCTTGGTCACCACCGCCGACGATGACAACTTTAGAGTTTGGCGATTGCGCCAATTCAAGTGTTGCTTCGATACCTTTATCTCTTAAAATATTAGATGTCAAACTGGCATTCAATATTTTATTGGCATCAGCTTTTGCTTGAGCTTCAATAATCTTACGCTCTGCTTCCTTTCTTTCTCTATCCAATTTGAAATCAAACTGGAAAGACAACTGCTCCTCTTCTAATTTTTGCTCAATGGCATTTTGAAGAGACGTTGGTAATTTCACAGATTTAACGAGTACTGCATCTAAGGCAATATTTTTTGCTTCGATGGATTTTTTCGTTTGTTCAAATATCTCCGTCTGGATGGCTTCTCTTTTTGTGGAATATAATTCTTCGGGCAAGTACTTACCGATGACTTCTCTGGTAGCAGATCTGATTTCAGGTTGAATAATTCTCCGTGCGTAATCAAAACCGACCTCATCGTGCAAATGACCAATTTTTGTACCTATAGGACTGAAACGATAGGACAGATCTACCTGTATTGCCAATCCATTTTTAGATAAGACATCCATACTTTCTTCTCCTTCTTGGAATCTCACATCGTAGATAATCATATCATTCCAAGGCATGACGACGTGAAAACCTTGATCATACACCTTATCTTTTTGAATACCTCCGGCAAATCGCTTAAACTGTACACCTTTGCTACCTGCAGGGATTGTGATAAATGTGGTACTCGTCAACAACATAAACAACACAAATAAGAAAAATCCGATTACCAGATATTTCATAAAATTGAATTGTTTTAAGTCAAACGGGTTATTTCTTTGAGCCATAATTGTATTTGTTTTTTATACTGTTCAATGATTTACTTATTAAAAGTAAAAAAGAATCGCTTAGTTCCTTATAGTCAGTTTGTTTATTTCTGTCAGAATATCAAATGCTTTCCAATCATATAAGCATTTGGTATGTACTTTAGGACATTTTGATCTCCCAGATTTAGAACATGGCCAACAAGAAAGATGATCTGGTTGAAGAAATTTAATATGAGAATCATCGCCAACTGTATAGGGATACATGCCAAATATCGGAGAAGTACTGCCGTAGACCACAATAGTAGGTTTGGAGTAAACTGCTGCCATATGCATCATTCCAGTATCGCCAGTAATGACGAGTTTAGATTGACGCAACATCACTGCCGACTCCAGCAAGGAATACAAGCCTACAAAATTATTGATGTGTCGATTAGAGAATTCAACTATTTTTTTGGCTTTATCTCTTTCCTCAGCGCCACCAATCAAGACAATCGGCTCCCGAGTCTGATTAATGTAATCTACACACAATTCAATTGGGATTTGTTTGGTCCACTTGGCACCTCCGATAACAAGCACCGTGTAAGAACCATTGATGCCTAGTCTTTCCAGGACTTTCAAGGCGTTTCGCTCCAAAGTTTCGTCTATAAATAACTCCATTCCTTTTAGGTCGTTCGTTACTTTTATCTGCTCGACACCTTTAAAAAATCGATCAATCAAATGTCCTTTGGGTAATCGATTTATTCTAAACTTCAATTCCAACCATTTTGCTAAAGTGGCTTTATTAAACTGAATGACGGGTTTATCGAGGAAAGAACCTAATCTGATAGACTTTGTAACTTTATGCAAATCTATCACCAGATTATAATTCTCTGCTTTCAATTCGTCTCTTAATTCAGTCCAGTTATTTTCAAAGAGATGAATTTTATCCAGATGAATGTTACCTTCAAGAAGTGAACCGTATTTTGATGCTGTCACATAGTGCAATTCTGCTTCTAATTGTTGCTTAACACATCGAACAATAGGCGTTGTCATAATGACATCACCAATTGCACCAAAGCGTATAATTAGTATTTTCAGAATCGTATGTTTGGATATGTAAAAATTAAACCGACATATAAAGATGATGAAACAACAGCAAATAACTATGATGAAATACAAATGATTGCAAAACAAATCATCATAAAAGGAAAGGTACAAGGGGTCTACTTTAGAGCCAGTACTCGTGCACAAGCCAAACAATTTGGTTTAACTGGATGGGTTAAAAATCTTCCCACTGGAGATGTCGAAATGTACATTGAGGGTACGCAACACACCATTGATCAAATGATTTTATGGGCTCATACTGGCCCCAGTCATGCCAAAGTGGAAGAAGTCATCATTAAAGAGGCACAGGTAAAGCGATTTGATTCATTCACTATACTACGATAAATGCATAAACACCTTGAGTCATATTATCGAACCGAACGGATTAGCAGTGCGTTTCTGAGTTGCATCGGCGCTGGAAGTGCAACAGTAGGTTTGGGGTATTATTTATACAAAGGGACACCATTCGCAACAGGGTTGATGTTGGGACTGTGCTTGATCGGAAGTTATCAAATTGTGGTTGGCATTGTCAGAATCCTAAGAAGTAGAACACGATTTAAAAATGGATTGGATCACATCGAAGGAAAAAATGAATACTTGCGCATTTCAGAGTATCCGAGAATATTGCAAAAAGAACAAACCATGAAAAAGGTGAGGTACTTAGAATTGGGCACAATTATCAGCTGCATGATTGTATTAGCCTTCATCCTAATTTTCCCATTTTCCAGATCTGTTCTCGGCACTTTAATTGGGCTAGTCTTTCACGGAGCCTTCCTGTTTGCATTTGATTTATTTGCACAATTTAGATTGCAAGAGTATATACATCAGTTAAGTAAGTATTTGGGGCGTTCGTAGACTCGCTCGTTGGGGCGCTCGTAAACTCGCTTGTTGGGGCGCTCGTAAACTCGCTCGTTGGGGCGCTCGTAAACTCGCTTGTTGGGGCGCTCGTAAACTCGCTCGTTGGGGCGCTCGTAAACTCGCTCGTTGGGGCGCTCGTAGACTCGCTTTTTAGGGCGCTCGTAAACTCGCTTTTGGTGGCTTCTTAGTAAAAAAACAGCAGCCAACACGAACGCCCCAACAAGGCGTCAGCCGACCCAACAAGTGAGCCTGCGAACAACCCAACAAGGCGTCAGCCGACCCAACAAGTGAGCTTTGCGAACGCCCCAACAAGGCGCTAGCCGACCCAACAAGTGAGCCTTGCGAACGCCCCAAATGGCGTCAGCCGCCCCAAAAAAAAAGAGCCGTATTTCTTACGAATCACGGCTCTAGGATATCCTTCTTATATCATTAACATCAATTCCTTGTATGATAAATCATCCAATTCCTTTTTGTATAGGCTGATATCAGCGATTATCCATGTGTATTATTACTAATACGCAAATCCAACAAATAGTTTATTGGACCGCTTTCTCATTCTTACAATTGCTTGTCTTCCTGATTCAGCTTGTGCTTTCTCAATCTACAATTTCTTGTTTTCATGATTCAGCGTTGCTTTTCCATTCTTACAATTGCTTGTCTTCCTGGTTAAGCATAAACTTGATCAATCTTACAATTGCTTGTCTTCTTGACTAAGTTTAGTTGCATCCGAAAATTTCTTTTCTTTAGCGTAATCAATCATTTTCAATCATGATTAGTAATTTTCTACTTCCGATTGCTCTTCGGTATTAATTACATTGCTAATATATATAGGAATTTAACTTATACAAATAAAATTCATATATAATTATAAACAATATATCAACAATTCTATGTTGATAACGAAAGGCAGAATATATAATGGTATTAACTTAAGTGTGAAGAACAATCAATTCATTGTCACAGCGAATGTTTCTCCATCAAACTCGATGACATCAAATGTCTTAGGGTCCAAAAACATCTCATCATATAAAGGAGTTTTGATTTTTGAACGATGCTGAGTCAATAAAAGATCCAATTCGTCGAAACTGTAATTGATGTTGCTATCTACTTTTTTGATTTCTTCCGGAGAGATAAGAAGACCTTTTATGGTCATATCCGGATTTCTTCTTCTTTTCCTAACCGCACGACGTCTACGTATTTTCATTTCCGTACTTTTAGTTTGTTAATATTACCCCAGTAACGTATTACATAACCATTTGGTTCTGTGTTACTTGTATATTTATAAAATATTAAATTATAATTAACAATCATATATTGCTTATGGAATTGCCTTTTTACCAAGTAGATGCCTTTACTAAAGGTGCCTTCAGTGGGAATCCAGCTGCCGTCGTCCCTCTATCAAATTGGGTCGATGAAAAGCTGATGCAACAGATAGCTTTAGAGAAAAATTTAAGTGAAACAGCCTTTATTGTCCCAACAGATGAAGGGTACCACATTCGATGGTTTACGCCTAAAGTGGAAGTTAATTTATGTGGTCATGCCACCTTAGCATCTGCCTTTGTCATTTTTAACTACTTGGAGACAGACTGGGATCGCATTTCATTTGACTCTAAAAGTGGCCCCTTGTATGTGTGGAAAGAAGATGACTTACTTTGCATGGATTTCCCTGCAGATACGTTGGAACCTATAGATCCTGATCAACAGATCATCGATGCCTTACATGCCTCTCCGACGGAATGCTTCAAAGGCAGAGATGACATTCTCTATATTTATGATGATGCCAACATCATTAAACATATGGAACCAGATTTCAACGCTTTAAAAAAAATCCCTACTCGTGGCTTTCTTGTCTCAGCTCCTGGATTTGATGAATATGATTTTGTGTCTAGAGGTTTCTTTCCTATTACTGCTGTTAATGAAGACCCAGCAACTGGGTCAGCGCACACCAGCCTTTGTCCGTATTGGTATGGAAAATTAGGGAAGACTGTAATGAAAGCCTATCAAATGTCCGAAAGAGGCGGTTATTTGACTGTAGAAAATAAAGGGGATCGGACAATCTTAAAAGGAAAGGCAACTCTCTTTGCTTCAGGTAACATTCACTTAGCTTAATCCATCATTTTCATAACAATGACAGTATACGACAGACTAAAGGCAGAACAAGCAGACGCTAGCTTATATGACAAAGCAAGTCAATATGCGCAAGATTTTTTAGAACAATCCTTTGACAGAAATATTTATCCGTCAGAAGAAGCATTAAAGGCCTTAGAATTATTTGATGAAGATGTACCCGAGCGTCCAACTCCAGCTCATGAGATTCTTAAACTATTGCACACCGCAGGATCACCCAATACAGTCATCTTAAATGGAGGCAGATACTTTGGTTTTGTGAATGGTGGCATCACTCCTGCTAGTATAGCTTCAAAGTGGTTGGCGGATGCTTGGGATCAAAACACAGCCATGGATGTTATGTCACCCATCTGTAGCAGGTTAGAAATCATAGTCGAAAAATGGTTGCAAAAATTATTTCATCTGCCTAAAACAACTGTTGCTGGATTTGTCACTGGCACATCCATGGCAAGTTATTGTGGATTGATTGCAGCGCGGCAACACGCATATAAATCTTTAGGCTATGACCTTAACAAGCAAGGCATGGCTGGTGCACCAGAGTTACGTGTAATTACATCAGCACATACTCATGGTTCGATTAATAAAGCGATATCCATGTTGGGATTCGGCTTGGACAATGTCGAATATGTTCCCTGTGACGATCAAGGCCGCCTGTTGGCTGATCAGCTACCTCCTCTTGATAACACTTGTATCGTTATTTTACAAGCGGGTAATGTCAATTCTGGTTCATTTGACCCAATAGATGACGTTTGCGACAAAGCAAATAAGGCAGGTGCTTGGGTCCATATCGATGGTGCTTTTGGGCTATGGGCAGAAGCAGTCCCTGCACTTGCTCATTTGACAAGAGGTCTAGCTAAGGCTGATTCATGGAGTGTAGATGGTCACAAGACATTGAACACGCCTTATGATTGTGGCATCATCATGTGCAAACACAAAGCTGCAATCATATCGGCATTACATGCCAGTGGCGATTATTTAATGCTGGACCAACCCAGAGAAGGAATGTTGTACACCACAGATATGTCGAGGCGAAATCGCATAGTGGATCTTTGGTCGACAATAAAGAGTCTTGGTGCATCTGGCATAGAAGAAATGATTTACACCTTTCATTTGCGTGCCAAACAATTTGCAAAAGAAATTAAGGAAGCTGGATTTATCGTACCCAACGATGTTGTATTTAATCAAGTGATTGTCCATTGTGATAATGACGAGAAAACAAGAAAGGTGTTACAGGACATCCAAGATCAAAGAATCTGTTGGTGTGGAGCATCGACTTGGTTTGGAAAACCTGTCATTCGTGTGAGTGTCTGTGCTTGGACGACGACACCTGAGGATATAAGCAAGTCTGTTATGTCTTTTAAACGAGCATTTGAAAAAATAAATCAGTGAACACATAGCATAATTTGAACTCTGTAAGCGCTGTTTACAGCTATTCTTATTGCCAATTCTTAGGATGAATGCCCACGCGTGAAACTACACCAGTTTTAAACAGATCTCACAGTACTCTTGATGTTCTGTGCTTTTTTTAGTATTAATTGACTATTAACCCACATTGCGCACTGAGGTGATCTGATAGTCCATTATTGCTGGTTTTGTTGAATGTGAAATCTCAGTTTGTGTACTACAAATTTTACAATTTGTAGATCCTCACGAGAGCCAATGCCACTCTATGATTTAATTGATTAAATAGTCCCATAGGGACTAAATATTGGTAGCCATTCCACACATACAAATCATTGTGCCGTAGGTACAAAACGTGATCTTACCACATAGTTACGTACATCTCGTACCTAACGGCACGGCAAATACAACCAATTAATTATACTACCCATTTATAAGCCAGAGACTCTGGTGAGTGAGCCAAAAACGACAAGTGAGCCAAAGGTTTTTAACCTCTTGGCGTCTTATTCCGTTTACTGTATAGTAATAGATCTTGACTCATTTACTGTATTTCCTTCAGCATCTAATGCATCGACGACTATTTCTGTTTCTATCGATGGAGTGCCT
>CALLFA010000191.1 GCA_937997635.1 uncultured Saprospiraceae bacterium
ATGTGTATGGTCGACAAAAGTAAAAGGAATAATGCCATGAAGAATCGTTTCGACAGAAGGGTTTGGAGATGCTGGATTAGTAACAGCCATTCGCTGATACTTGACCATGTCCATGTCACTTAAGGTATCCAACTTCACTAACTTGTGCAGGGCGTCAAGCTTAACAGGTGTAAAACCTTGCGGCTCTATAGTCGCCAGATCCCAACCACTACCCTTAACGTAAAGGATATCTTCATATTCACCAAAAATATTCTTTTCTCTTATTTTGACTGAGGTATTTCCTCCACCATGCATGACAAGGTCTTCTTCTAATCCCAAAAGCCTTGATGTGTGGACTCTCATTTTGAGTAAATCTTTACCACACTTTTTGGCTTCTTTATTGCTCCAAGAACTTTTCATAATGCGTTGACTTGTTTAATGAAATTTGAAATATGACCTCTTAACTGAGTACGGTGTAAATTTCCATCAATATACCTAGAAGTAATCTTTTTAAGACTAGACCCTTCAATTTTTTGGTGAATAACTTCTGCCATTTCATAAGGATGAAGTGGATCATCTTCATTTCCCAAGACCAGACAAGGCACATTGATGTTGTCTAATTCATCTATTGAGTTAAAAGGCGCATCTCCAACCATATGCTCTATCACCACAGGAAGCTGTCGTTGTTGAGAATTTGAGAAAATATCCATGATGGATTTTGCAGCTGTTGGCAGTTGATTGTTTATGGTTTGAAATGCTGCATTTGCAGTAAAGAGTGATGCACCATTTGTTTTGTCCATAAATGGAATGGCTTCTTTTAGTATCATCAGATTTTGCGGGTCGGCTGTTGCAAGCCAAGCAGGTCTATGAAGTATTAATCCTTTGACGCGTTCAGGATATCTCAAGGCCATATTTATGGCGATACCTGACCCCATGGATAAACCACCAATGATCGAAGAGTCAATTCCAAAATGATTCATATACTTAATTACTTCGTCAGCATAATTATCAAAAGAAGGATGAAAATTACCTAAATGACTTTGCCCATGACCAGGACAATCTATACCACAAAGTTGTACATTAGGCAGCCCACCCAATAATCCAAAAATTTGATTCATATTTGCCGTCAAGCCATGTTGGAAAACGAGTGGAAATCCATGCCCTTCTGAAAAAGAATTATGTTTAAAAGTCATATGCATATAGCTTTATAAGGATAGTAAAAAAGACATGGTTAAGTAAGTCTTCTGTAAGTAAAGACATCAGCACTTTTGCGAAAGCAAGTATAGGGATTATGAATTAATTCTTCATGAATAGAATTTTAAATAAAATTCGAATGCATTTACACAAACACATCATTTGGATTTATTATTTTGAGTATAATATCGTGTACTGAAATTTGTGTGAAACGGTAGTCAATCATTTTTAAATCAAGCGAAGCATTGGAAATCCAGAATTATTATAAAAACGCAAGAAAAGCAATTAGTGAAAATAACTTTTCAGCATTAAGAGAGCTAAACTTAAAAAAGCCAGTCTATTTCAATTGGGTGGAAGACATATTCCATGCATTAAACGTAGAAGCTTTTGGAGATGATAATGCTCTCATATGGAGATACAAGGAGAAAGATCGTTATTATACATTTAGTGACATCTATAAGATTTCCAACCAGTTTCTTAATCTGCTTAGAAAGCATGGAGCTTCGAAAGGCGATCGGATATATTCTTTATTGCCACTGGTGCCTGCAAATTGGATAAGCATTATTACAACGATAAAAGGAGGATTTATTCTAACCCCAACGGCTACCAATCTTTCTTCTAGGGATTTGCGTTATCGTTTTGACTCTTTGTTACCTGAAATATTCATCACTGATATCCAAAATGCAGCAAAAATAGACGAAGCTGAAAAAGAATTTGGACAGCAAATAAAACTAAAAATTTGTGTTGGCGGAGATCGAAACGGCTGGGTGAATTTTGATGATCTACTCGAATTGCCAACAGAGGCTGAGGCAGAGAAAACAAAATCGGATGATCCTGTATTATACTTTTTTACTTCTGGGACAACAGGTCTACCAAAGATTGTTGTGCACACTCACTTCACGTATCCGTTTGGTCACTTGTCTACGGCATCATGGCTTGGATGTAGACACGGTGATATACATTACAATATATCCTCTCCAGGATGGGCAAAATTTGCATGGAGTAGTTTTTTCGCGCCTTGGAATATGGGAGCTACTATTTTCGCTAACCAAGTCGACAAATTTTTACCAAGGGAACAATTAGAGGCGATGAGAGATTATGGTGTCACCTCTTTTTGTGGCTCCCCTACTGTATTGCGATTGCTTATCCAAGAAGACATCGTTAGCTATAAATTAAAGCTCAGAACAAGTTGTGCTGCAGGCGAAGCTCTCAATCCAGATATCATTCAAAGATGGCATGATGCGACGGGAATTTATATCCGTGATGGTTATGGGCAAACAGAAACTACTGCTTTAGTGGGTAACTTACTGGGAGGTAAAGTGAAGTCTGGCTCTATGGGATTACCGTTATTTATGTATGATGTCGTGATTTGTGATGAGCATGGTCAAGAAGTGCCGCCTCTAGAAGAAGGTGTTATCTGTGTGCGCACAAATACAAATAAACCCAATGGACTATTCTTAGAATATTTGAATGATGAAGAACGAACAAAAAAATCATTCAAACATGATTTATACTATACAGGAGACAAAGCTTATAGAGACGAAGAAGGATACATAAAATTCATTGGTAGAGATGATGACGTCATAAAAGCGTCCGCATACAGAATAGGACCGTTTGAAGTAGAAAGTATTCTCAACGAACATCAGGCTGTCGTTGAATCCGCAGTTGTTGCAAGTCCCCACAAACTCAGAGGATACGCTGTGAAAGCATTTGTTTTGCTAAAATCCGGCATTGCACCAAATAAAGAATTGGCTGATGATTTATTTTCTTTTTCCCAAGAACATCTTGCAAAATATAAGGTGCCAAGAATAATTGAATTTCGTACAGAACTACCTAAAACCATCAGTGGCAAAATCCGAAGAATAGAACTAAGAACTAAAGAGGCAGAGAATAAAAAGGACGATGTGGTCCAAACACATGAATACTTTCATAGCAAATATTGATTTTATTGTTAAGGATAGAAGTAATGATTATCCTCTCATTTTAAATTACATTTCGTAACTTATCATTTCAATAGAAGTTTTTTTCAACTTATAAGAATATATGGTTATGTATTTACATGAAGGTGATAGCACAAAATCTATTGATTGACTAATGACTTTGTCCACATTTATTACTAAATTCAAAACATTGATTTCCGAAGCAGACCAGTCATCATTGTTGAATGAAAATTCAAACAAAAGGAAACACCTCTTATACCACAAGGAGGATATTTTCAACGATGAGAATAGATAAAAGATCAAGTAAGAAACGGTCAAACTATTTTCATTTTGGTAGTTAAAGCATGAATAAATTAAGTTACACCTCAGGAATAAGCTCCATCCCATTATTGGGTATAACAATAGGAGATAAATTCGATCAAATCGTAGAAGAGTTTCCTCAACAAGAAGCACTCATTGTCCATCATCAAAATATACGTTGGACTTATCTTGAATTAAAAACAAAAGTTGATCAATGTGCAAAAGCACTTCTCGCATGTGGTTTACAAAAAGGCGATCGCGTCGGAATCTGGTCACCAAACTGTTCTGAATGGGCTGTCTTACAATTTGCGACAGCCAAGGTTGGTGTGGTGTTAGTCAACATCAATCCGTCATACAGATTACACGAACTCAACTATGCTTTGAATCAATCTGGTTGTGTGATGCTCGTACACGCACACGAGTTCAAGACATCATTCTACTCACAAATGATATTGGAGTTAGCTCCAGAATTACCATCCAGTTCTTTCGGCAATTTGGTCTCTAAAAAATTGCCTGATTTGAAGATGTCAGTCGTGCTTTCTGATTCCCCTGAAAAAGGACTACTTGCTTGGAGTGAGTTTATGGGTAAATCAGAATCAATAGAAGACAAAGCACTCCAAGACCGACAAGCGAATCTTGCATTTGATGATCCCATAAATATCCAATACACGAGTGGGACTACCGGTTATCCAAAAGGAGCAACCTTAAGCCACCATAACATTTTAAACAATGGTTACTTTGTTGCCAAAACCATGAACTTTACAGAAAAGGATCGCTTGATTATTCCAGTCCCATTATACCATTGTTTTGGAATGGTCATGGGTAATTTAGGATGTATGACACATGGTGCTGCCATGATCTACCCTAGCAAAGGTTTTGAACCTCATGCCGTCTTGGAAGCTATCCAAAAAGAAAAGGCAACTGCCGTCTATGGAGTCCCAACAATGTTTATTGCACAATTGGAACATCCTGATTTTGATACTTTTGATTTTTCCAGTTTACGTACGGGTATTATGGCAGGCTCACCATGTCCAATAGAGGTGATGAAAAAAGTGCAAACTGTGATGAATATGTCTGAAGTCCAAATCGCATATGGTATGACAGAAACAAGTCCAGTAAGTACCCAAACCAAAATAGGCACTCCACTAGAAAAGCAAGTCGGTACAGTCGGACAAGTCCTGCCCCACATTGAAGTAAAAGTCATAGACAGCGAGACAGGATTGGTATGTCCAATCGGCGAACCCGGAGAATTATGCACAAGAGGCTATAGCGTCATGTTAGGCTATTGGAATGACAAGGAAAAAACAAATGAGGCCATTGATTCAGCCAGATGGATGCATACAGGCGATATCGCTGTTATGGACGATGAAGGATATTTGAATATTGTTGGTCGTATAAAAGATATGATTATAAGAGGTGGAGAAAACATTTATCCAAGAGAAATAGAAGAGTTTCTTTATTCCCATCCAGCCATCAGTGATGTTCAAGTCATCGGAATTCCTTCCAAGAAATACGGAGAAGAGGTCATGGCATGGGTCAAAGTAAAGGAAGGCATGTCCACGACAGAACAAGAAATCATTGATTTTTGTGCTGGCAAAATCACTCATTTTAAAATTCCAAAATTCTATAAGTTTACTGACGATTTCCCGATGACCGTGACTGGTAAGATTAGGAAAATTGAAATGAGAAAAATAAGTATGGAGGAACTGGGTTTGGATGGTTGATGTGTTTGGGTGTTCGATCGGATGAGTATAACGGTACACAAAACGCGGGTAGAGTGTGATTGAACAGCTGTTACAATTCATCGAATGAATTCGACGATACAGAAAACCCGTGTATAGTGAGATTACTTATGCCCTAAGAGCTGCAACAATTCATCGAATGAATTCGACGGTACATAAAACGAGCGTATACTGAGATTACTTATGCCCTAAGAGCTGTAACCAATTCATCGAATCAATTCGACGGTACACAACGCCATCGAATGAGTTTGACGATACACAAAACCCGCGTATAGTGAGATTACCTATGCCCTAAGAGTTGTAACAATTCATCGAATGAATTCGACGGTACACACACAATGCCATCGAATGAATACAACGGTACACAACGCCATCGATTAAATTCTGAGGTACTCGATTCATTCCAAATCTTCAGAAATTCTCTTTGATCCTATCCAGAAACAAAGAATAGCTAACAGTAGCATGACAAAACTAACGTGAAGCGAATAGACCAAGGATGTATTTCCATATTCACTCGCTAATTGATCACTGATCCATCCTATAACAAGTGGCCCTAGTCCAAGTCCAACAAGATTTAAGACTAAAAATAAAATAGCAGAAGCAAGCGCACGCATACGGATACCAACCAACCCGTGTGCCATAGCAATACATGGAGCCAAATATGTCGTCCAACAAATCTTAGAAATAGCCATTGCCGCAATACACACCAGTTTATTGTCAGTCCATAAAATCGCGAAAGTAAATGGGAATGATAATAAAAGCATGATCATGGGAAACAATAAATACCATTTTGCATGTTTCTGTCCCAATTTATCTCCCACATAGCCTCCTAACCAGACGCCAAAGGCTCCCCCTATTCCTGATGCCATGGACAACCAAGTCCCTATCTCTCCCCTACTCATCTCGTGGACTCTTGCCAATAACGATGGAGACCAATTACCAACTCCGTATTGAACAAAAGCAGTACATCCCGCCCCTAAAGCAATGTATCTGAAAGATTTTTTCTCCATCAATCGAGAAAACACCTCAGAGATTCTAGGCATATGCGATGCTTCATTTTGCCGATTTTCCGACATTCCTCTTTGAGGTTCTTTCACTGTAAAGAAAAAGAATATTGCGTATAAAATTCCTGGTAATCCAACCACCATAAGAGCTGTCCGCCAACCAAAGAATTCATCCAGCCACCCTCCGAATAAATAGCCAAATAAAATACCAATATATATACCCATTGAATAAACAGACAATGCAGTAGCTCGTTTTTCTTTCGGAAAATAATCTGAAATCATAGAATGTGCAGGAGGACTGCCACCAGCTTCTCCTACCCCTACTCCTATTCTTGCAAGTAGTAGTTGTATGAAGTTCCCTGCAAATCCACTAAGTACCGTCATGACACTCCAGACACTTAAAGAAATAGATATAATGTTTTTGCGATTGTAACGATCTGCAAGTCGAGCTATTGGCAAGCCTACAGTTACATAAAACAACGCAAAGGCTAAACCCGTCAGTAAGCCTAATTGTGTATCACTAAGGTTTAAATCGGCCTTTATACTTTCTTGAAGAATGACGAGTATTTGTCGGTCTATAAAATTAAAAACATAGACTCCTGTCAGTAATATTAGAACATAACGTTTATAACCTTCCGAATAAGGTGCTTTCTTGAGTGACACTTTTTGTGACATGTCTAAAAGTAATCAAACAAGTTGAAATAACAATGGAGGCAACTTAGGATAGTCCAGGTGAGTGTAAAGTCTCTACGCTAGATTTTCAAATTCTTTGGTAATATTAGTTCGACAGTGGCACCTAATTTTTCACCATTGCGAATATTCACTTTACCATTCAGTATGTTGATAATTTTATTAACAATTGCTAGACCTAGCCCTGAGCCTTGATACTCTGACCTGTTGTGCAATCGACTAAACATGGTAAATGCTTGTTTACTGTATATTTCATTGATACCGATGCCATTGTCCTTAATGTAAATTTTAAAATCGTTCTCAGATTCTGAATAAGATATATTTACTTCTGGATTCTGATGGTTGTTAAATTTAAAGCCATTTTCGATTAGCTCTGTGAATAGTAAATTTATGTGCTGGTTATTCGCTTTTATATCTGGTAGGTTTTCATAAATAATTTTCCGCTCCGACAATTGCTGATTCATGATTTTTCTGTCCTTAATATTTTCTATAACACGATTAAGACTGACATTTTGATCAATGTTTTCCTTTGTGATAGATACGTATTTTAATATGTCTTCCACGAGCTGAGACATTGAAGATGTACTGGTTTTGACAACTTCAAAATAAGAATTGACTTTTTCTATATCCTTGTCATTTAATAAAGAAGACTCTCTTTCAAGCAAACTTGAAAAACTTGCAATATTCCTAATGTGTTCCTTAAGATCATGGGCTGAGATATATGAAAAACGCTCTAACTCTGAATTTGCAATTGACAAATCTTGATTTGCCATTTTTAAATCTTTTGTTCTTTCAGCCACTTTATGTTCAAGCGATTTACTGTATTTTTCTTTCGTTTTAAAATTTAACCAGTAGAAAAGAGATACAATTGTAGCAAGTAGTAAGAGTAGTATATATATGTTATTCTTTTGTTTTTGTTCCTTTATAATTGCCTCATTCTCAATTTGCTTATTTTCTAGTAATGAAAGTTGGTAATCTGATTCCAATTTTAAAATAATTTCATCCTTAGTCGTTGATGAGAGAGAATCAGACCATTTTTTGTGATCCTTTTGGTATTTTAAGGCAAGAGGAATTTGACCTATTTTTTCATAAGCTTTGGCTAATTCCAATGATAAATTTGATTGGTCATTAATCACTTGTAATTGATTAGCTATTTCAATGCCTTTAGTACCATACTCTACAGCTAGATCATACTGCTCTGTATCATTATAGAGCAGGACAAGTTCAGAAACAACGAACAAATACTGCTCCTCAAAACCATACTCGTGGTATATTTTCATTGATTCCTTAAAATGAAATTCAGCTTTCTTTGAAGAGTTTAATTTCTTATACGTTATGCCAATTTCTTCATGGAATGCTGCATGGAAATAAACTTGGTTTGACTCTTTAGCTAAGTCAATCCCCATTGAAAATAGTTTGATGGCTTCATCATATTCATCAACATTTCGATGATAAATTGCGGAACCATGATACACCGTTAATTTAAATTCAGAACTACTACCTTGGTGAGGCTGAAACTTCAGGATTTGTTTGTAATATTTTGTTGCTTCAGTTACATTTCCTTCTTCATTATGAAGATAACCTAGATTTTGAAGCAATTTGACCATAGATATTGAATCATTTAATTCCTGGGCTGCTTTATATCCGAACAGCAAGTATTCTATACTTTTGTCGTTTTTAGCTTTCAAATTATAAATAGCTGACATCGTATTTGCAGCTGATAATATCCCATGCTGATCATTTTCTGATTCAGCTATTTCCATGGCTTTAGTCCCATTCTGTAATCCAGCCTCATAATCACCTTTAAAATAGTCTGAGAGTGCAAAAATTTTGTAAGCACGACCTTGTCCTTTGCGGTAATTTAGTTCCTTAGATAAAGCAAATGCCTCTTCTGCATATTCTAAACTCTCAACCATATTTACTTGAGAGTAATAATGATTAATACGCAACAGGTTGTCAACTTTATCGATATTGAGTTCTTGCTGTTGTATAACTTGACGTAGACTATCTATAGTTGGCGTCTGTGCACCCAATGCCGAGATGTTAACTTGTAACGATACAGTGATAAGCAAAAGTACATTGCAAAGTACCTTCTCCATTAGTAGAAATAAACTGTTTAAAATGTCGTGCAGAATGGTGTTGTGTGCAAGATATAATAATCGTCTGAGACTTGCCAATCTAGTTTAAACAAATGAATATATTATTAATGAGTATAGAAATAGGAATAAACTCAGGGGAAACCCTGAAGATTATCTCTCCATTTGTACCTTATGTTTGTATTCAGATTACTTCAGCCAACTTCTGAGCTTATTTCAAGATCAGATTAATCCCTGAACATAGCAGATATTCTACCAAAATGAAAATAATTTGACCGTTTCTTACTTGATCTTTTATCTGTTCTCATCGTTGAAAATACTCGTGAATACCTGCATTCACTGTGTTTTTCGTCTTGACAACAGACAAAACTTCTACGTAATAAATCAGTCAAAACAATCTCCTTTTGGTATAACTGATTCTGTGTAATTCATTCAACATCTAACATGAAAACTAAAACAAGTTTCCTACTTCCAATACTTTGCCTTTTATTTACTACTACCTATAGTGAAGACTGTTCGATCGATTACATTTCTGTAGATGAATTCGGTGAGTACTCAGAGCATTATATTGCTTTTGCGATGACAGGGACTGGTACCATGACTGGAGGTCCCATGACAGGGTCTGGGACAATGACAGGGTCAGGTACTATTGGAGGTGCGATTTTCACGCTGTTCGGAGATCCTTTAAATGATGTCGACATAAGCCTATCATCTAATCAACCGGATTTTCCAAAGAGCACAACAAGCGATGCTGCTGGTTATTACGAATTTAGAGATGAATGCGACAGTTTTGACTATAGGATAACTCCTTCAAAAGAAACATCCATATTTAATGGGATTTCTTTGATTGATGTCTTATTACTCTATAGGCTAATTAGGTACCCTGGAATAACAGATAATCCATATTTGTTAATTGCAGCTGATGTGAATTGCGATGAGCAAATTTCAATTCAAGACATTGTCGAATTAGTGAGACTAGCCATACGAAGACCAAGTCCATTTGTCGATTATAAATCTTGGATATTTGTCGATGCTGATTTCGAATTCTTTGACCCTCTCAACCCGTGGCCATTTGTCAGCACCATTACGTTAAGAGATTTTGAGGGTCCGTCTTTAGATAATGATTTTGTTGCTATCCGAGTAGGTGATTTAAGTGGAAATGCTCGCACAAATATAAAAGTGGATGCCACCGAATCAAGAAATACGGAAGCAGTAACGCTTACAGTTGAAAATGCAGACATAATCGCTGGGCAAAAAACAATCATCAGGTTAAAAAGCAAACAGTCTGATCTTGAAGCACTGCTTTTGGACGTTCATCTTAAGAAAGGAAAAATTCACCGTTTGATTACTGATAGTTTTGATGATCAAATTCAAATAGAGTCATCCCAAGAAGTAAACAATACTCTCTTTTATTCTTTACATGGAACAAAAAACCTGCTTATTGAGATAGAGTTTACTTCAGAAATCAGCGGTAAGGCATCTGATATTTTTGATTTTGACTTAATCAATCAATCTTCAAAAGCGAGTTTGATTGGCGACAAGCATGAAAGAGCAGTTCGCTTGATACCTGAAGCAACAATTCGGCAGAGTCTTAAAGTGACTCATTTCCCAAATCCGACAAGTGATCAGTTGACTATTTTATTCTCTACAAATAGTGAGCTACCTGTTTATTTGAATGTTTACAATTTGACTGGGCGATTAGTAATGAAAGATGACTGGTCAAGCTCAAGAGGAATAAACAAGAGAACAATTAATGTGAAAGATCATTTGGCTCCAGGCAATTATGTCTATAGCTTACACATAGGTAACCAACAGGTAACTGAATCGTTCAGTTATCAATTGTAAACAGCACCTTTACTATACCCAGCGGAATTGAGTACGAGCAATTAAGTAATTAATAGGCCATTTTTTCAAGATCAAGGCGTAAAACGTAGGAATAGTGTTACTATAACGAGGTTTGCAAAGCAGATATTGATAAAATGGGCAGTAGTAATTGGGGCACACTCAAGTGCGCTGGGTATACATATCGCCTCAACTAATATTGCCGTATTGGTTGAGGCGTTTTATTTCTTTTGCTCGTCCTACTCATTTAGCACATCATTGTTGATTGCGATGCCTTGAATTGCTTCTGAGTTGATAAGTTTTTTATAGTTCTTGCAAAATGGAATAGTCCGTCATGAATGTACTCAGCCATTAATTATGTAGACTTAATTTAAATAAACAAAATATAGTTAAAACCATGAACAATTGAATCAGAATGTTATTTTTACTTACACCTACAAACATGAAGAATTGTTCATCTCGTAATCACTGCAAAAACAGCAGATATCTATCGATGCTTTCCTGGATGCCAGGAATTCTAATTGCAATATTGCCAAAATGCCCATTTTGTATAATGGCATACTCTGGGGCAGTAACCCTATGTAGTGGCACTTCTTTATATCCTAATTCTGGATCAACAGCAGTCTATCTCTCTTTAGGCATTGCGCTATTCATCATTGTCAGTATTGCATTCAATTACAAAGGTCGTCGGACGATGATCAGTTTGGGCATATGCTCTCTTGCTATTGGTCTTTTACTCTTAAGTCAACTGGTGTTGATGGACAGTGCTATCTACACAGTTGCGTCGTTGATTCTGCTATTTGGAATATGGTATAATGGTAGTTTTTTCTATTTCTATAATAAAATTAAATACTCACTAAGACACAGATTTTTAAATTCTAATAAGATTACACATGATAGCTGAAGATTTTAACTATGATGCTCCATCTAGTCTTGCTGATGCTTTTGCACTTTTACATCAATATGGCGATGATGCAAAAATATTAGCTGGCGGACACAGCCTCATACCCATGATGAAATTGCGATTTGCAGCACCTACTCATCTCATTGACATTAACAATATACCGGGTTTGTCTTATATAAAAGAAGAGGACGGCTTTCTTAAAATAGGAGCCATGACCAGAGAAGTTGATTTGGAAGAATCCGATATCATTGAAGCTAAGTACCAGATTTTTACAGATGCCTCTAAATTGATAGCTGATCCACAAGTCAGAAACTGGGGCACCATCGGTGGTAACATTGCACACGGTGACGCAGCCAATGACCACCCTGCAGTTATGATGGCATTAGATGCAGAAGTAGAAATATCTGGTCAAGAAGGTAAGCGAACAGTCTCTATTAATGAATTCTTCCATGGCTTTTACACAACTGCTATCCAACATGGAGAAATTTTGACAGAAATAAGAATACCCGCAGCGAGTGGGCGTTTTGGATCTGCCTATCACAAAGCGGAACGTAAAGTCGGCGATTACGCTACAGCTGGTGTGGCTGCCGTTGTGCGAATAGACGAAAGTGGTGTCTGCACAAAAGCTGGTATTGGTTTGACAAATGTAAATGCTGTTCCAATGAGAGCCGAAAGATCCGAACAAGCACTAGTAGGATCAATGCTCGGAGAAGCAGACATTGCAAAAGCAGCTCAATATGCAGCAGAAGATTGCAACCCATCTGCCGACTTAAGAGGAGATGAAGATTATAAGCGTCACCTGGTAGGCGTTATTACTAAACGAATGCTAAACAAAGCAGTACAAAGAGCTAAATAAATATGAAATCAATTACTTTAAAAATAAACGGAGCAGAGCACACAGCAGAAGTCTCTCCACGTACCTTGCTTGTTCATTTAATCAGAGAAAACTTCTCAATGACTGGCACTCACATTGGATGTGATACCACAAGTTGTGGTGCCTGTACAATCCTTGTCAACGGTCGATCAGTAAAGTCTTGTACGATGCTTGCTGTTCAGGCAGACGGAAAAGAAATCATCACTGTTGAAGGTTTAGCGACAGCAGAAGGTCTACACCCTATTCAAGAGGGTTTTCATCTAAATCACGCGCTTCATTGTGGATTCTGTACCGCAGGACTCATGCTCAGAGCTGTAGAATTATTAGAAAAAAATCCGAACCCTACGGAAGAAGAAATCAGATGGGGAATTTCAGGAAATCTGTGTCGATGCACTGGCTACAACAATATAGTCAAAGCCATTCAATGGGCATCTGCCAAAATGCAAGGCAGAGAGTTGCCGTCTACTGAACCTGAATTTGTATAACCATTAATTAACCAAGAAATTTATTCTCACGATGATAAAATGTAAAACGTCAAAAGAAATAGGTGGCATGGGCCACTCCAAGAAGAGAAAAGAAGATGCGAGATTTATACAAGGCAAAGGTAATTATGTTGATGATGTCAAATTGCCTGGCATGTTGTATATGGATATTGTTAGAAGTCCTTATGCTTATGCAAAAATTAAAAATATCGACGCCTCAAAGGCTTTAGAAATTGAAGGTGTTATCGCAGTGGTCACAGGTAAAGATTTGGAGAAATACAATCTCCACTGGATGCCGACTTTAATGTCCGATACGCAAATGGTATTGCCTACAGACACAGTCATGTATCAAGCACAAGAGGTGGCTGCTGTAATCGCAACAGACAGATATATTGCGAGAGATGGTAAGGAGGCAGTGATCGTCGAGTACGAAACAATGAAACCGTTGATGGATCCTTTCGATGCACTTGATCCTGATGCACCGATTTTAAGATCAGATAAAGAAGGAAAATCGGATAACCATATCTGGCACTGGGAAGTCGGAGATAAAGAGAAAACAGACGACGTATTTAATAATGCAGATGTGACTGTCAAGCAGCAAATGCACATACCTCGTATCCATGTGGCCTCTATAGAGACATGTGGCTGTGTCGCTTCGTATGACAAAGTAAAAAATCATTTGACAATGTACATGACCACCCAGGCACCACATGCCATCCGTACTGTCATTGCATTGGTAGCGGGTCATGTCGGCTTGACTGAAGAAAAAATAAGAGTTATCTCTCCAGATATTGGTGGTGGTTTTGGTGGAAAAGTACCTGTTTATCCAGGCTATGTCATTGCCATTGCGGTCTCATTTCTTACGGGTGCTCCAATCAAATGGATCGAAGATAGAAGTGAAAACCTACAAGCAGATTCCTTCGCGCGTGATTATCACATTACAGCTGAAATGGCTGGAACAAGTGATGGCAAAATCCAAGCGACAAGATTTAAAGTACTGGCTGATCATGGCTATACAGATGCTTCCGCTAATCCATCTAAATTTCCAGTCGGTTTATTTTCCATTGGTACGGGATCATACGATTATGGTGCAGCCTATATGGAAGCAGATGCGGTGTATACGAACAAACCTCCTGGGGGCGTCGCTTATAGATGTTCATTTAGAGTAACAGAAGCTGTACATGCCATCGAACGAATGACAGATATGTTTGCCAAAAAAGTAGGCAAAGATCCCGCTCAATTGAGAATGGAGAATTTCATTAAAAAAGAAGATTTTCCTTGGGCCTCTCCTACTGGCTGGTCATACGATAGCGGAGATTATCATGCTGGTTTGAAGCTAGCCATGGATACTGTAGATTATGACGGATTCCGGGTAGAGCAAGCAGCTGCAAGAAAAGAAGGTAAATTAATGGGGATTGGCATAAGCACGTTTACAGAAGTAGTAGGTGCAGGTCCATCAAAAGACTTTGACATTCTCGGCATTAAAATGTTTGATAGTGCAGAGATACGTGTCCACCCTACTGGAAAGGCTATTGCACGTTTTGGTACAAAATCTCAAGGCCAAGGCCACGAGACGACATACGCACAAATCATCGCTGAAGAGCTTGGCATACCAATGGAGCATATTGAAATAGAAGAAGGTGACACAGATACTGCTCCATATGGTCTTGGCACATACGCTAGTCGTAGTACACCTACAGCAGGTGCAGCAGCAGCAATGGCAGCAAGAAAGCTTAGAGATAAAGCAAAGAAAATAGCAGCACATTTGCTGGAAGTAAGTGAGCAAGATTTAGAATGGGAACCTGGTAAATTCTTTGTGAAAGGTGCTCCTGAAAAATCGAAAACAATTCAAGAACTTGTATTTGCGGCTTACACCAACCATCCTGAAGGAATGGAAGGTGGTTTTGAGGCAACTCATTACTATGATCCACCTAACTTGACATTCCCATCAGGGGCTTACATCTGTATAGTCGATATTGATCCAGAGACTTGCGACATTAAAGTCAGACGATTTGTGGCTATTGATGATTGTGGAAACATCATTAATCCAATGATAGTACAAGGGCAAGTCCATGGAGGTTTGACTCAAGGAATTGCTCCTGCGATGTACGAAGAATTGATCTACGATGAAGCAGGTAATATTCTGAATGGAACGTTCATGGATTACTTAGTACCTACAGCGGTGGAATCGCCAAGTTGGGAAACTGGTCACACAGTGACTCCAGCACCACACCACCCTATTGGTGCCAAAGGCGTTGGTGAGTCTCCTACTGTTGGTGCTCCACCTGCCATTGTCAATGCAATCGTAGATGCTGTGTCTCATTTAGGGATTAAACACTTAGAAATTCCAGTAACGCCTTTCAAATTGTATAAAGAATTGAAAGCCGTTGGTTACTTTGATAAGCAAGAAGCATAATAATTAAATTGAACCAATAAGCTCAACACTTGTATAAGTGTTGAGCTTTTTTGAACATATAACATATGAATACATTAATCGAGAAAAATTTTGATATCGAACAACCAATAGATCTTGTTTGGAAAAGCTTGGCTGATCCCGAAGATATAGTCACTTGTGTACCTGGTGCTTCGATCACTCAAAAGGTAGATGACAAAAATTATAAAGGAGAAGTTGTCACAAAGTTTGGTCCTATAAAAGCCAAATACGCTGGGGATATTGAGATTATAGAGCTTGATGAAGCCAATAAGAAAATGGTGTTGAAAGGTAGAGGTCTAGACAGTAAAGGTAAAGGTAGTGCTGATATGATTATGAATGGTACCCTCATAGAGAAAGATGGCAAGACAAATGTAAATTTCACTATGGACATCACAATCGTTGGCATGTTGGCTCAGTTTGGATCCCGATTAATCAATGATGTTTCTGATCAGTTGCTCAATCAATTTGTGGCAAACTTCAAAAAGAAATTAGCTGCTGCAGCTCCTGCAGCATCAAGCGAACCAGCTGCCACATCTAGCGCGCCTGCTGATGCAATTGCACCTACAGATTCGAGTGCGGCGTCAACTGCCTCAACAACTGCATCAGAGCAGCTTGCTTCAGCGTCAGCGACAGCAACAAGTAAAGTGGAATCCGCAGTAGAAAAAGTAGTAGAGAAAGTGGAGACCAAAACTGCTCCAGTTGTCGAAGAAGCGGAAGACAATGCCTTTGATGGTACCAATTTGATAGGAACAGTCATCAAAAGTATTTTTGGAAGCATCCTCGACTTTTTCAAAGGTTTGTTCGGTGGTGGTAAATCTTAGATAGTAATGTTTGATAATCCCAAAGAGTTAATTCCAGTAATAGATAAACTTGGCTACGTTATTGAAGAAGAACTGGCTACTGTGTTGTTCTTATTATTGAGATTAGAAAAGCCATTGTTACTAGAAGGTAATCCTGGTGTGGGCAAAACGCAAATCGCTTACATCCTTTCTGATTTGATGGGATTCGAGCTGGTACGTTTGCAATGCTACGAGGGTCTTGATGTCAACAATGCCATTTATGAATGGAATTATCAAAAGCAACTCTTAGCAATTAAAATCCATGAGAGTGGTCAAAAAAGTGAGCAAGAAAAGGAAGATTTAATATTTGGTGAAGACTACTTATTAAAACGGCCGCTGCTTGAGGCGATTGATTCAGATAAAAGAAAGGTGTTACTGATAGACGAAATTGATCGCTCAGATGAAGAATTCGAAGCATTCTTACTTGAGTTGTTGTCTGACTTTCAAATCAGTATTCCTGAATTAGGTACCATAAAAGCCAAACACAAACCAATCGTCATTTTGACATCGAATAGAACCAGAGAATTAAGTGACGCACTAAAACGAAGATGTTTGTATCATTGGGTGAATTATCCATCGATGGAAAAGGAATTAAAAATTATAAAAAAGCATATTCCACATATAGAATCAGCATTGGCTGAACAAATTGCAAACTATGTCCATAAGATGAGAAATTTGAAATTGGATAAAGCCCCGGGTATTGCAGAAACAATTGATTGGGCTAAAGGGATTGCAGCCTTAGAAGGAGATGACAATTCCATATACAACAGTCTGTCTTGTCTACTCAAGTCAGAACACGATATGACTCTTGTCTCATCAGAATTATTTAATAAATAAAAAATATCAACTATGTCATTGAAAGAATATGAAGATTTAGACAAAATCCGAAAAGAAGCAGGAGAAAAAAGTAGAGCGCATTACAAATCGTTAGACTTACCTGGAGCTCGTAATATGAATGCAGATGCAGAGGCTGCACGCAAACGGATTGCAGAGATGAAAAAGGAAAGAGAAAAGCCGATCAACGGATAAACCTCTTTGGATCACTATTCTGATTACTCATCATTTTCGGAAGCCTTAGTTGGCTTTTCGCAAGAGACTCGTCGCTACGGTCTTCACTCTGGTATACAATGTACCAAAGAAACAGTGGCTTCTGCTCTAGAAGGCTTGTGGTTGGATAAAGATCAATTTTGTTATGCTCTCTCTGCCCTATTCTGCCACAGTGAAGAAGATAAAGAGACCTTTGTTAAAATCTATAATCGATATTGGAGACAACGAGGTACACGTATCAACGATAAGCGTAGCAATAAAAATAAATCAACTTTAGTCAAACAATCTGTCAATTCAGCAGTCATGGTTGGTGTTGGCAACACAGGTCACACTGAAGACTCGGTTGATTCTAAAACAACTACAGGGTCAAACAGTAAAGAGACCATCAAGAAAACAGACTTCTCAAAGCTCAATATCATTCAAGAAAAAGAATTGGAAATCCTTTCTGAAAAGTTAGTCTCTGAGATGAGTCTTAGAATCAAGCGTAGGCGTAAGAAAATGTTGCATGGTCAAATAGATTTAGGACAATCCATTCGAAAGAATTTACAGAGAGGCGGTGCAATGATTGATTTAGTCAAAACAAAACAAAAAAAGGATAAGTATAGACTCCTTATATTATTGGATGTCAGTGGTTCTATGGACAAATACTCGTTCTATTTATTGAAATTTTTGTGGACACTAAAACATCATTTTAAGCAAATAGAAGCATTTACCTTCAGTACTAGCCTGTTAAGAATCACAGACTTATTGCAAAGTAAACATCTGAGTACAAGTTTATTCCATGTATCTCAAACGGCTAAGCATTGGTCTAGCGGCACGAAAATCGGAGAATGCCTCAAAGACTTCAATGAGCATTATGCCAAACGCTACTTGAATGGCAATACCTTAACCCTCATACTGAGTGATGGTTTAGATACTGGCGAGCCTGAGGTATTAGGTGAAGCCATTCATAAAATTAAATTGAGATCTAAAAAATTAGTGTGGTTGAATCCATTAAAAGGTATGCAGGGATATGAGCCGATACAAATGGGAATGAAAACTGCCTTACCTTCGTTACATCATTTTGGCTCAGCTCATAATTTTGACAGCCTCTTAGAACTAGAAAATATATTGATACATGCTTGATTCATATTTGCGCAAAGCTGCAGAACTCAATGAAAATAAAACACCATATGCGACAGCAGTCATTGTACGTCGTAAAATACCGAGTTCAGGAAAACCAGGGGATAAAGCGATTATTACAGTTGACGGACACATACACGGATGGATAGGCGGAGGATGTACACAAGGCATTGTACTGAAAGAAGCACTATTGTCCATTCAGGAAGGTAAGCCTCGACATATAAGCATCACACCCTCTGGAAGCAGAAACGAAGAGATATATACAAAAAGTTATGCCATGACTTGTCAAAGTGGCGGTGAAGTCGACGTATTTATAGAGCCAGTACTTCCAAAGCCAACAATTCATTTCTTTGGAATATCACATATCGCTCTTGCTTTATCTAAAGTGGCTAGAGCCGCAAACTATCCTGTGGTATGTGTTGGTGATCAAGCAGACAAATCCATTTTTACAGAAGTTGATCATTTTATGTCCAATGAAGATTTCGCACAACTGACAGATGCTTATGCCGTCGTATGTACGCAAGGTCTCAACGATGAAGTCTCATTGCTAACAGCAGTAAGAACCAACCCTGCTTACTTATCATTCGTATCAAGTCGAAAGAAAGCAAATGCCATTTTCTCCTATTTGAGGAAAGAAGGAGTGACTTTTGATCAATTAAAGAAAATAAAGACGCCTGCAGGCATTGACATAGGTGCAAAATTGCCAGAAGAGGTGGCTATCAGTATTTTGGCACAAATCATTCAACATTCTCGTCAAGAGAAAGAGCAGAAGCCAATTCAAATCAATAATGAAGACTACTATACAAATCCTGTTTGCAATATACCGATTCAAAAAAGTGCTGCGAAGCACATTGTTGAGCACAATGGTGAGAAAGTTTACTTCTGTTGTGATGGCTGTCATACAAGTTTTAAACAATCACCAGAGTCTTACATTCAGACTGTCATGAAGTAACATATACGCATTTGGTAAATGTTAAATTCAAAAATTTAACATCTGAATGCGCATATAACCAAAAATATAATAGATATTCGCACTAACCTTAAGTCTAAACTAGAGGAAAGAGTAATTTGATAAGCCGAATTTGATTATCTCCTCTCTGTAGCTATAATGTCTGTAGTATTAAAAGTATAGCAAAGAAACACCCAGATATTGATTGATAGTTTGTACATAGTGTACAACCAATAAAACTGTAAAACAATTTTGTTATGAATACATGCATACTTATTCAAACGAAGTACAGAAAAAATTTCCTTTCTCTACTTACGTTGTTTATTGCAACTTCCTTTTTACTTACTAATGAAGGCTTTGGTCAAACTGCGCCAAATGCAGAGTTTCCAACAATTACTGGAACAGGATTAACCGGTACCGGTACATTTGACTGTGATGCCATGCCTGATTTTGACATTACAATAACTGGTGACGTTGATCCGAACGGTGATACAGGTATACCTGGACTTGACCAAATAGTTGATAATGTTGGTGGAGGTTTTGAAACTATCTATGGCCAAGCAGACATGGAAGACAATATTGAAGTAGAGGTTGCTGGATTTTTTGGTCCAGCTGGTTCACCAATTTCAAACACTGTTGTCACCACATTAGATTTTGATGGTCCAACACCTCCTGGTCAATTTTCATTTCTGATTGCTGATGTAGAACAAGATCAAGTTCAAATTTGTGCTCTAGATGAGAATTTTAATCCAGTCTCTCCGGCAGTCATTGACTCATGGTTTGTCACTTCTTTTGATGCTGATAATTCTGATGGGACTACTATACCGCCAACATGGGATCCAATAACGAGTACATTAGTTGGACAAGAAGGGAATGGTGTCAGGCAGACAATCTATCAACCAGCTCTTCCAGATAACGAAGCAGGAGCAGGTTTTTTCACAGTGACTACATCGATAACTCAACTTACATTCAAATCACAAGCTTTAGGTGTTGCACCTGATGATCCTTCGCAGCACTTCATCTTAGCTGCGACTTGTCAGGTTTTTGATCTTGCGCTTATCAAACAAGTTGTTACACCAGGCCCCTACGCAGCAGGTGATGATGTCACATTTGATATAGAAGTGTGCAATCAAGGAAATGTCGATGCATTTAATATTGATGTCACAGATAATATCCCATCTGGAATGACATTAAGCACTTCTGATGCAAATGGATGGGCAAGTGCTGGTGCAGGAGCAGTTACGACGACGATTCCGACAATTGCAGCTGGAATGTGCGAAACCGTACAAATTGATTTGACTATCGACCCTTCATTTATGGGTACCAGTTTGATTAATAACGCAGAAATTTCTGCCGCAGATGATGATATGGATTCTACGAATACACCTCCAACAGATGTGGATAGCACACCTGGAGATAATTCTCAACCAAATGACTTAGCTGACGATAATGATCTTCTTGAAACAGACGGTGGTGATGATGAAGATCCAGAGGAAATAATGATTGAACAAACATATGACTTAGCACTTATAAAAACAGAAGCTAGCACTGGACCGTATTCACCAGGTGATGATGTTACCTTTGATATTACTGTTTGTAATCAAGGTACGCTTGATGCCGCTGGAATAGAAGTCACTGATAACATTCCGTCTGGTTTACTTTTAAGTGCAGCTGACGCAAATGGTTGGATGGGTCCAAACACAGGACCTGTCACTTTAGGCGTATCTCCTTTAGTTGTAGGTGCATGTACAACTGTACAAATAGTGTTGACTGTTGATCCAACATTTACAGGTACCAGCATAATCAATAATGCAGAAATTTCAGCAGATGACGGTGATGATGTCGATAGTACAACTGGAGATAATTCTCAACCGAACGATTTAGCAGATGATAATGACCTTACAGAAACAGATGGAGGCGATGACGAAGATCCAGAAGAAATAGTCATAAATCCAAATGTTTATGATCTAGCCTTAATTAAAGAAGAAGTGTCTGCTGGCCCATATGGTCCAGGAGATGATATTACGTTTACTATTTCTATATTCAACCAAGGTAATGTTGACGCTGGTTTTATTACAGTATCTGATGTTATACCTGCAGGTTTATCACTAAGTACAGCTGATACGAATGGCTGGGCTGGAGGTCCGACAGGTACAGTAACTAATGTCATTAGTGGTCCATTAGCCGGTGGTGCTCCTACAACAGTAGATATCGTATTGACTGTTGATGCAAATGCTCCTACAGGATTTCTTGTAAATAACGCAGAAATAACGACGGATAATGGCGATGATGTGGATAGTACCCCAGGCGATAGTTCTCAGCCAGATGATTTTGCAGATGATAATGATGTTACTGAAACTGATGGTGGTGATGACGAAGATCCAGAGCAAGTAGAAATTTGTAATTGTGATCCAACTGCAGATGCAGGTACGATGGTTTTCCCTCCAGATTCTGAAGGATGTATTGATGACATGGGTAGCACAGTTACTCTAATTACAACTCCTACTGGAGATGCGGTTATTCCACCAGGATATGTGTTGACGTTCGTACTAACCGTTAACAATACGTTTGATATTGTTGATTGTAGCGATAGCCCAAATGTAGTTGTAGATGAACCGGGTTGGTTCACCGTACATCCAGTTGTTTATGATCCAAATACATTTGATCCTTGTTCCTTAATTGGTAGCACCATATTTGATATGGAAGCATTATTTGCATCTGATCCATGTGTTTGTGGTGATGTAGATACGACTGGTGTTGAGCAAGGTGCATACTTTTGTTGCTTGGACATGCTTCGAGTTGATATGGACCCGATGCCGCCATTATTGCATGATGCAGCTATAGGATTGTTTTCTAGCGGAACAGTCGATATGCCAAGTTCAACGACTAGACTTTCTGGTGGTGAATTTGTTGAGATGCAATCAGGATTTAATACAGTTCTAGGTTCTAATTTTGAAGCCTTCATAGGGCCTTGTGCGGAAACTGGAAATTAAGATATACAGCATTTAGGGAACAAATCCCTTTAGAATCTCTGTACTTAAAGCCCTACTAGATATCTGGTAGGGCTTTAATTTTTTCTGTATAAAAAGACAACAGTTTCTTCTTTTCATTTTCCCAATTCCATATCCTACTGGCTTGCAGACATTGAGTATGATATGCTTCATAAGCAGACTCTAACTTACCTAAGCCATTTTGAATCGATGTCTCATCTAAGAAAGAGAGTAATTCACCTACTTTATATTCAGCGCATAAGCGTTTGTAAACAGGAAAATTCATGGTCAATACGGGAAGACCTGCATGTACATAATCAAAGAATTTATTAGCAGAAGAGTAATAGTAGTTCTTACTTTTAGCACTTAATAGGTTAAGACCGATATCAAATCCTGATAACTTATTCTTGATGTCATCCTGTTTTAAAAAGCCATACCAAATAATCCTTGATTGATTCACTGACCTCTCTTTTAGTGAATCATACAAATCACCACTTCCAACTATATGCAATTCGTACATATCGTGCTTTGAAACAAAGTCAATGGCTTCTTCAATACCTCTACCGGTATTGATTATCCCTACATATACCAGTTTGATTGTTTCTTGTGGCAATGCGCCTGAACGTTTATTCGTATTTGAAACAGGCATGTTCTGAATGGAGAGAAAAGATTTTCCATATTTTTTAGTAAAGATATTTGCCAATTCATCATTTACAGTATAGCACCTTACCCTACCCCACAAGCCAACACGATTAATTGTTTTCCAAATAAATTTTCTAATTGGCTTTCCTGATAATTCAGGCAATTCTTCAAAGAATTCATGGGCATCATAAACCAATTCTTTATTGCTTAACCACGAAGCAAATCTCCCAGCCAAAAGAGTGTCTGCATCGACAGAGCAGATGAGTTCAGCATCAGATTTCATTAAATGTACAAGCAACTTCAGATTAAACGTTAAATAGAACATGAATCCTCGCTCTGGGTTCACAATCAAACGTTGAGTATCAAACGCATATGCATCTAGTGGAATAGAAGTTGATTTTAATCGTCCAACTAATTTGACTTGATATCCATTTTCTACGAGTGTGCCGCAGATTCTATGCATCCTTGCATCTTGCGAGATGTCATTGGTTACTGTGCATACAATCGATTTAGACACTACTTTACATTCTGGCTTAAACAATAGTCACAAGTTCCGCAATTATGTGACAATTCTTCACCAAAGTAATCTAATAAATACCTATATCTACAAATGTTACGTGTTATTAATCCCAACATACGGACACGTGAGCCTATTTTGTATCGGTCATAACTGCTCCACATCGATTTAATTGTAGATCTGCAATATCTTTTCATTTGTGCTACTTCTTTATTTGTATATAGTAGTTCGCAATTGGAATTTTTCATATCTCGACCTGCTCTTCCTATTTCTTGAATATAATCTTCGATAGAGTCTGGAATATTATAATGAAAAACCTGACGCACTGTTGATTTATTGATGCCCATCCCAAAGGCATTAGTTGCTACGATACAAGAAGTCTCGTTTTTAAACCAACTGATTTGTACATCTTGTTTAACAGCTGTAGATAATTTGGCATGATATGCTTTTGCTCTGATTCCGTTTGTGGATAGAAAAGATGCAAGAGACACGGTATGTTTTCTACTTCTCGTGTAGACAATGCTTGTTTGCTGTTGAGAAATATTGTTTAGCAGATACATTTCTTTGTCTTCAACGTGCTTTAACGATATGAATAAATTCTTCCTATGTAAGCTAGAGTTAAATTGAACTCCATTTTTTTGAATGTTTAATTGTTTGATGATGTCTTTTTGCACAAAACTTGACGCTGTTGCCGTTAAGGCGAGAATATTCACGTTTGGAAAGTGAACCAATGATTTTTTAATGAATTGATAAGCTGGTCTAAATTCATGTCCCCATCTTGAAATGCAATGTGCTTCATCGATCACAATTAGTGACAAACCACAGTCCTTCAGTTTCTGTAGAAAGTAATCTGCAGAGAAACGCTCTGGAGAACAAAAGATAAGTTGAAATTGATCAAATTCTTCATCCTCTAAATAAGATGCTGAATGAATAGCAATTGCTTTTATTCCTTTAGATGAGGCTTCCCTTACTTGATCATTCATTAACGAAATTAAAGGGGACAAAACCAGGACTGGAAATTTTGCTAGTAGACTTAAGATTTGAAAACAAAGAGATTTCCCAGAACCAGTCGGCATGATAGCAAAACACGATTTATCTGCTTGTATAGATTCTATGATTTGTTGCTGCGGATATCTGAAAGATTCATAACCAAAATTGTTCTTTAACATCGTTAATAAATGCATGCCAGTGCAAGTTGTAAAGAGTTCCATCGGTGTTGTTTGTTATAACAATATAGGAAGGATTTTCTTAGTTGCAAAGTGTGATCAGTTTTGTCTGCTAGCAAAAAAAGGTGATGCTCGATATTCACTGGACATATTACCCCTGTCTACAGGCTGCCAACGAGCGGATTCTTACTTTACCGCATAAAGAGCGGGATTCATCAATACTATCGATTAGTATGACACCTTAGTTGCAATCTTCAATAAGCGCCAAGAAGGTGAAAGAAGGCATCACCGAAAATCCTTGGAGTAATTCTACTTCAATACCTGCTTTATACTCAATATTGGCACTGAGGATGGCGTCAGATATGATCTTCTGAGAGGCTTGATAGACAGCATTTGTCGAAGCATTACCATTGTGTGTAATAATCGGCGTGCATGTATAAAATTCGTCTGCTCCAATATCAATTATATTAATCCGTGGGTCGCAATCAATGTCTTGAGCTAGCTCACTTAAGGAAGTACCAGAATCAACAATATTACTATGCTCACCAGATAAATGATAATTGAAATTTGGTGCGTCAGTAAAGACAGACATATCGTTGGTTTGATGATTTGTCATTATTGTCGCCGATGCACCATTTCTGTTGCGAATTAAACCATTGACCAGATTGTTTGTGATCTGTACATTCGTTGTTGCAGAAAATCTATACTCTATTGAATTGGGATAATTATCTGTGATTACTGTATTGTTATACACTTTTGTATCAGGCGAATGTTCTAGTCCAATACCCACATCTCGATTGGTATGTACAAAATTATTCATGATCAAACCACCGACATTCCCATTAGCAGGATTATCGCCTAAGCCAAATCCGATGCCTCTATCGCATGTATTTATTTTATTTGCTGTGACTATTGTCCCTGTACAAACCTGCCAGAAATGGATTGCATGTTCAGCAAGGGTTCCATCTGGCGACCGGATGCCTTTAAAGGTATTATTGTGCACAACCCAATCAACCGATCGATGAGCATCTATTCCTCCCGTATAAAATTGATATGCTACGCCTTGAGTGAATTCAAATTCACAGCAATACACACCTCCTCTGTCTGCAAATAATTCACCCCCACCTGATACTTTGAGCAACTGCTCTTTCGCATCAATAAATCGCACATTAATGGCTGTAAAATCATCTGCGTCAGATGGATTACTGTGTACTTGGATAGGATGATAAAAGACCTCACCAATAGTGATGTCTGCGACCGTAAATCGATCTGCAGCAACATTAAAAATATGGGTGACAGCATTGCTATTCCAACCCTGTCCTCTTATGATAACGTCATCTCTATTTCCAGTTGCCCCTTTAATTGTCAGATCTGCCGTGCTACCGCTGATGAATGGCAAATTAGTATTGAGGATATATTCACCTGGCGCTAAAATTATAGTCATATTCCCATTTTGACTATTTGCCTGACTCATTGCAGTTTGCAGTTCACTGACATTCTGCACATTAACGACATTCCCAGGCTCTGCTGGCTCTGGACAATCGCATAATTCTGCTTGCTCTGGCTCTGGATTTGGTTCTTCGTCACTGCAATTCGTAATGAGCAAACTTGCATAATCTATGTAGGTGTCGATTCCATTTCCACCCAAATAAAAATCTACATTCGTACTATTATCTGTCGGATTCTGCATGGTGAAAGTGAAATCAAAGTCTTGCATTTCACTTGTCAGATTCACGGTTTCTGAAAAATAGCTCGTGAACGGAGCTTGTCCCATTTGGACGAGTACGTCAATCGTCCGATTCGCAGCAGCTCTAGCTCTAAAAGACAATTCATAGTCTTCGCCTTGCTGTACAACTATAGTTTGACTCTCTTGGATAAAACCGACATCCCAAAAATTTATACCTGGAGTAATGTTAGATATATGGACAATCCCGTTTGTGATATTGGCACTACAGCCCCAGTAAACCCAAGACCCATTCAAAGGCTCATCGAATTGAGGATTGCTTATCAACTCACATTCAGTCGGCTCCTCTGTTGTTGCCTCAGTTCCAGCACAAATACAAGCCCCGTCTTCGACATCATTCATCGTTAATGGGTTGCCGTCATCACAAACAGTGCCTGCAACAGGACAAGATGATTCTTCAGCATCTAATGAATACGTGAGGATTACTGGCACTTTCGAGAATGGACCCGTTGATGCACCATCACTTACAGCTAGATAAAGTACATTATTTATTGGATCAAAAGTTCCTCCAAAAATGGGATGAAACTCTGGTGTTTGAGTAAGAAAATCAGTTTGGAATGGCACATTAAATTCTCCATAATCATAAGGCCTTAGATCATGAGGAGCCTTTAATCCATTTTTAACATCCAAAAGATCGTTGACATCCCACAGCCAATAATAATTATAATAATCATCAGCATCATATGCACACGGTCCGGGGCATTCGTACCCGTTGTTTTGCATTGGTTTGTATCCAATGCCTGAATTGTGTCCGCCTGAAGATCCAAGAGTTAAATACGTTCTTGTGCCAGGTACAATCATACCATAACTAGCTTGAGATTCTTCCGTAAATAAACTATTTATTCCTACAACGATATTTGCATCATCAACTGTGTGACCACTAAAACTATTGTCACCATTCAATTCCTCTACATTATAATGAGGATTGTGATACGAACTAAAATCTTCATACATCGGTGTAGTCAATGAAAAATCAAGTAGCGTATTTGTATTTACAATTCCGGATGAACCATTCAAATCATTTGCATCAAATGAAAAAGCACTTATGCCTGCTGCTAATCGCGAATTAATTGGATACTTGGCCGAGTTACCAGCAATAGTCGTTCCACCTAATGAGGATTGCCACTCTTGCGGAATGGGAGAAATCCAACCTGCAGCATGCGCAGCACCCTCTAAAGAAAAATACCCGTTAAGATTACTATTTGCAATATCTGAAGCATTTTCAATTACCAATGTGGTATGGGTATTGTCTGCTGGAGCATCGTAATACTCGATGGCATTTACATACAATTTATTATCAATGTAAGCCATTCCAGTAATCTCACCAATCGCCTGCGGATTACCATTGGATGTCTCATCCAACACAGCTCTAAAATTCTGAAGAACAGTAGATTCATTCAAGCTTGACAGATCAGTAGAATTGATAATTTCGGGAATTGAGAATTCGCCTACTGTTCCATATATTCGATGACCTGACAAGAAAATGGAACTATTGTCTTCATTATAGGCAATCGTACAAGTCGAATAATCAGAATTTGAGTCCCCAAATTGACCTGAAGGGATCTTAAATGCACCTTGATATTCGAGATTTTCGATTTGAAATAATGGTAGAGACGTTTGTGTTGCGCTTTGGTAAGGCACCAACAATGTTAGGGAGGCGAACGTTAAGTATAGAATTAGATTTTTCAGACGTAAGTAGTTTTAGACGTGAATTCTAAATATACCACAAAGTTGAATATTTGCTCAACGTTTAGATCTATTCAAGCTCAATTGGTCTTCTATGAGTAGTTATAATTTGGATAATTGTTAATTGAAGACAAAATGTTTCACAGGTAGATAAGTAACCGTTGATGTATTGAAAATTTTAGATTTTGTATTGATGATGTTTGTGACAATATTGACCATATTTAAATGAATATTGAGTATTTTGTTATGAAGCGTACTAAATTTATGACATACTAAAGCTGTAAAATGAGATTAACATGCGTTATAGCTGTTTTCTTTTTGTGTTACTGTACATATGGTCAGGGAGGTAATGTCGATGTAGCACCAAGGAATTGGATTGTACTGGAAGTCGATGAAGGTGAAAAACCAACACTGACATTGGATATGAATGATGTGCCTCATATCGTATACATCGACGAAGCTATTCCTGGTTTTGTGAAAATTGCTGCATTAGATGACGATGAATTCAATTCGACATTAGTCGCAGAAGGATACTACTATGGGCCGATAGACCTAGCATTTAATCCCGTTGACAATACGGCACGAATTGCCTATCACGATCATGATGTCGAGAACTTTGGTTATGCCGTCGAATCATCTACAGGTGAATTTAATATAGAGTTCGTTGAATCTTCAGGTCATGATGGTTGGGACAATACCATTTATATTGAAGAGGATGGCACAGAGCATTTGTTGTCCACAGATTCTGGTGGTGGTGATGTTGAATATGCATTTCGAGACAGTTCAGGCGATTGGATTGTAGAAAAAACAGGTATAGACCAAACGAGCTACCGTTGGGCTACAGATATAACAGTCGTCAATGGTATCGTATATGCTGTTGCATTTGAATCAAGAAGCGATGAAACGAGATTAGCCATTCGACAAAATGATACTTGGACTACAGAGTTGATTACAATGGATGGCAGATATCCATCAATTGATGTGGATGAAAACGGTGATGTCTTAGTTGCTTATTATAAAGAAATTGATCGGACATCAGGATACGTCGAAATAGCACATCGAACTGATACAGAATGGGAGTTTGCAAGAGTAGATACTTTGGAAAATTTCGATATAGGTAATGCACGTAATGTGGTCAAACTCAAAAGACACGACCAAAAACCATACATAGCTTACAGCGATGCAAGCGTTTTCAAATTAGCAGCCTTGAGAGACGATGATGTATGGGAAATAGAAACAGTCCTAGATGCTAATGCCGAATCCATAAGATTGAGAAATATGGCAGCTATGGATATTGATGAAGACGGATTTTTTCATTTTTCAACCCACCGTGCTCAAGCAGGTGCTGCTGGAGGTGCAATTATATTGTATATGACGGACAGAGAATTATCAACTAGTGGCGTTAGTAAGCGTTTACAACTCACTGTTGAAGATCCTAGTGGAAATGTAATTCCTAATACAGAAATCACAGTAAGCTCTATGGGTGGAGAGACAAACATTATAGAATCGACAGATTTACTGTACTCACTTGAATCTGCTGCTGAAGCCAATGATGAAATTATGGTGTGTATAAGCTCAACTGATCCAGCTAATAATGGCGTGTCTGCTGTCGATGTTGTAAGAGCATTAAGAATTGTCCTAGGATTGGTTAATCCGTGTCCCGAAAATTTAATTATCGCCGACATCAATGAAGATGGTAATGTTAGTAGTGCAGATGTTGTGCAGATGGTCAATGTCATTGTGGGAAATGCAGATGCGTTTACAGGCAACCCTTCCTGGGTATTTGAAATTAATGACGAACTAAAATCATGCGAAACATTGAATTTTTCTAACTTGCCAGAATCATTATTGATTAAAGGATTTAAGAAAGGAAATTTGGAATGTATTGATGAAAATCTTTCCTTACAAGATCCATCTAAAAAGAATTAGGGCTGGAAACAATAAATGAATATTGGATTGAAGCTTGTGTTGATTCAGTTGAATCTTCAGTACAGGCTGAAAAAAATGGTGCAAATAGATTGGAACTTTGCAGTCACTTAGAAGTCGACGGATTAACACCTACTACAGAATTAGTTAAAGAAGTTTTAGAAGCTGTTTCAATTCCTGTAAAGGTCATGATAAGACCGCGACAAGGAAACTTCATCTATACGGATAAGGAATTATTGAAGATGACTGGAGCTATCTACGCCATGAAGGACCTTGGTGTTTATGGTGTCGTACTTGGAATTCTCAATAAGTACAAAATGGTGGATTCTATAAATACTGCCAGTCTTGCCGAAATTGCAAAGCCATTGAATGTTACATTTCATAAAGCCATTGATTACACTGGAGACATTATGGAAAATGTGAAGGTGTTAAATGACATTACTTCTGTAGATGCAATTTTAACCTCTGGTGGAAAGGCAACTGCCATGCATGGTAAATCAACCATCAACGAACTACAAGAGTCATTTGGTCACCGGTTAGAAATTATAGCTGCGGGAAAAATTACGAGCGCTGAATTGGAGATGCATAAAATTAACCTCAAAACGACGTCTTTACATGGTAGAAAAATTGTAGCATCTTAATGTGAGATTATAAATAGCTTTCCATTACCACACTAACTAGTCTTTTCCCTATATTCAAGAAAAGAAAGGCATGAAAACATTTAAAGATAAAGTAGTTGTCGTTACAGGAGTTGGATCTGGAATAGGAAGAGCATTGGCTAAACACTTCGATACATTGGGAGCAAAGCTGGCTTTAAACGACTACGACAAAGCTTCTTTAGAGGACACAGTTTCTTCTTTGAGTCAGGACCCATATAGAGAACAGTTTGATGTAGCGGATAAAGATGCCTTTTATCAATTTGCTGAAAACGTTTACAATCACTTCGGCAAAGTGGATTGTATTATAAATAATGCTGGGGTAGCCTTGTCAGCTGTGTCTACAGAAGAGTTGAAGTACAGTGATTTTGATTGGATCATGGGCATCAATTTCTGGGGTATGGTATATGGAACCAAAGCGTTTTTACCTTACATCAAAGAGCAATCAGAAGGGAGTATAACAAATGTCTCCAGTATTTTTGGCATCACAGGCATTGCTTACCAAACCGCCTATTGTACAACCAAATTTGCAATCAGAGGATTTACCGAATCCTTACGTATGGAGATGCATAATGAAGCCCCACATGTTGTGATATCGAGTGTGCACCCTGGCGGTATCAAAACAAACATCGCTAGAAGTTCGAAGACAGCAGAAGGTCAAGACGAAGCACAACAAGAAGAGTTTGATAAAATGATGGAGGAGATAGACAAAGCATTTAT
>CALLFA010000192.1 GCA_937997635.1 uncultured Saprospiraceae bacterium
TGGCCGCTCTTTTGCGGTTGCTTACTTCACTAATCGTGTAAGAAGGGTTTTCGTTACCGAAAATGAATACTTTTTAAAAAAATTAAAAAAATCAGTAACGAAATGACTTGAAAAGGAATTAAGTAGGAAAACATCGTCAACGATTTAGTTTAGGAAACGATTCGATGACTCATTAATAATTAAACACAAATTTACCCAATAGCCGTGTTGTTTGATTATTTTTACTCAATCAAAACCAAAAATATACCCTGATGAAGCTTTACGCCCTCTTAATCGGAATCGATGATTACGCTAAAAAAAACAGACTCTTTTGTTGTAAAAATGATGTCGATAGAATGGAGCAATACTTTTCTAAACTTCGCAATCATTTTGATGATGTAAAAATTAAAAGGCTATGCGATTAAAGTGCCAGTCTTTTCATTTAATAAATTTCCAAATGTTGATAAACGTTTAGGACCAGAGATGAAATCAACAGGAGAAGCCATCCGATTTATTGATGATTTAAAAGATCCGTTCTTTAGGGAGTTGGATCGTAATCGGTCGATGTATTTGTATCAGTAGCCTGCGTACCGTCGAATTTATTCGATGAACTGTTATTGTTTTGTACCGTCGAATTTATTCGATGAACCGTAATTGTCATTATACGATTAAAAGAATCATCCTTTGTCACAAGTTACAAACTCACGACTACACATCACTATTTGAATATGAAGAGAGTATTTTTTCCATAATTACCGTAATGTGTGCATGGACAACAAAAGCGTTTTAACTTTACAGCAAGAGTTAAACTCAGCTATGGTATTCACATCTGTATTCGACATGCTAAAAATTGGCATTGGTCCATCCAGTTCTCATACGTTGGGACCTTGGCGAGCTTGCGAACAATTCATACAATCACTACTTGAGAAACAACTTCTACAACATGTGTCTGTCGTACATATCGACTTATATGGCTCACTAGCACTTACAGGTCAAGGACACGGAACGGATATCGCCATCATGTTAGGCCTTAGCGGTTATGATCCAGAGACAATTCCCATACATTTAGTGACAGAGATTCCCAAGAAGGTACAGGAGTCAGGCAAACTACTATTAAATCAAGAAACAGACATTCAGTTTAGCAATTCGTCAATTTTATTTAATTCTAATCAGACACTTAAATTTCATCCTAACGGAATGACACTTAGTGCATATGACAAGTCAAACACCTTGTTAATTGAAGAAACTTATTTTTCCGTAGGCGGTGGGTTTGTGGTCAAAGAAGGAGTTGCATCAACATCAGAAAATTCTTCGGATCAAGAAGTGCCTTATATGTTTAGTTGCGGAGCTGATTTGATTGAACTTGTCCAAGGTGCAGAAGTTTCTTTGGGGTCGATGTTACTGGATAATGAATACAGTCTAAGAGAAAAATGGGAAGTTGATGACAAATTAACACAGCTCATTACGACAATGGAGAATTGTATTTATAGCGGCTGTCATACTTCAGGCATTTTACCTGGAGGCTTAGATGTCAAAAGGCGAGCACCAGAATTACATCAAAAACTAATACACGGGAAAGCTGATTATAAAGACATTGAAGAATGGAAAACTCGATTACAAACGCAAAGCAATTCTTTTGATGTCGTGCTCAATTGGATCAGCTGCTTTGCAATAGCAGTCAATGAAGAAAATGCTGCTTATGGAAGAGTCGTTACTGCACCTACCAATGGAGCTGCTGGGGTCATTCCAGCGGTATGGATGTATTTGAGATATTTCAAAAAAAGAGAAGAAACAATAGGGCTTCATAATGACTTTCTTTTAGTAGCGAGTCTCATCGGCTCCTTATTTAAAGAAGGTGCAACTATATCAGCAGCAATGGGTGGGTGTCAAGCAGAAATTGGCGTTTCCTCCTCAATGGCAGCTGGTGCACTAACGTATTGCTTAGGCGGCACAGTCGCTCAAGTATTTATGGCTGCAGAAATCGCGATGGAACATCATTTGGGATTGACCTGCGACCCGATTGGAGGCTTGGTACAAATACCTTGTATCGAAAGAAATACCATGGGTGCCATCAAAGCAATTATGGCTGGCAATCTAGCGATGGTAAGTGACCCGAAAGATGCTAAAGTAAGCCTCGATGCTGTCATCAAAACGATGTGGTCAACAGCCAAAGATATGAACTCAAAATATAAAGAGACTTCCCTGGGCGGACTTGCAACCAATTTTTCTGTTATTGTTCCGGAATGTTAGGAATGTTTAATGTTTATCATCCATTGTCGTAAGTTACAAACTCACGACTGCGCAATTTTGTACCGTCGAATTTATTCGATGAATGTGATTGTCTCTATACTATTAAAGAGTCATCAATCTAAAAAATTGTTCTTTAACTTCTCATTCTTTGTCGCAAGTTATAAACTCACGACTGCGCACTTTTTGTTGTAAGTTACCAACTCACGACTACACACTTGAATTGGTTCACTTTTGAATTAGCGAAAGCCCAACTTCCTTAATTCCTTCCAATTGTGTCTCCCTAGAATGTTGCGCGATCTCAATGGTATAACTACCAGCATCTAGAAATTTAAAGTCAGTTTGAAGTA
>CALLFA010000193.1 GCA_937997635.1 uncultured Saprospiraceae bacterium
AACTTGCGACACTGGTCCTAAGCCAAAGTCCATAAGTCTGCACCTATTGCCGTATTGAATCGAGAGCTACCGAGAAGGTTTTCAACCATTTGGCGGGTTAACAATCTCATAGCTACTCGTAACCTTAGCCGCCTTATCCAACATCAAAGATACTGAGCAATACTTTTCCAGAGACATGTCAATGGCTTGCTTCACTTTGTTTTCTTTTAAATCACCGTAGCAGATGTAATGCAAATGGATATCAGTAAACACACGTGGGATCTCTTCTCTTCTCGTCCCTTCTACTTCTACTTTGATGTCATCCAGAGGTTGTCGCATTTTTTCCAAAATCATGACAATATCTATCGTGCTACAGCCAGCTGCTGCCATTAAGACGGACTGCATTGGTCCTACAGCATTACCATCTCCACTTAATTCTAGCGTCTGACCTTCATCATTGCTTCCTTTGAAATGTTTGGAATCATTGATTCTTTCGAGTGTCACTTTCATGCAAATATTTTTTTATGCAACTGTTTCATCAACAGGAGCTAATTTAACAATGAGGCCATCTAAGTCGTTTGTAATCGGTAGCTGGCAGCTTAATCTTGAATTGTCTTCAACAAAAAACGCTTGATCTAGCATATCCTCTTCATCATCTGATGCTTCTGGTAGTGCATTATCCGATTGCACATAACAGTGACAGGATGCGCACAAAGCCATGCCTCCGCATGTGCCCTCTACCGGTAATTCTGACGCCTTACAGATTTCCATGAGATTGAAATTCATGTCTGTAGGCGCATCAATCTTGTGTTCTTTACCTTCCCTGTCAATGACAGTTATTGAAACTATATTTTCTTCCATTATTTATTCAAATCCATTCACACCTGCGACAGTCGTGTATTTGAAACTTAACTTCGCATCAGGATATATATACTTAAATGCAGATTGGACCATAATTGTTCCTTCATGGAAACCACAAAGAATTAATTTTAGTTTACCAGGATATGTATTGATGTCTCCTACTGCATATATACCAGGTACATTCGTACTGTAGTCTAGTGTATCTACTTCGATGGCACTCCGATTGATGTTTAAGCCCCAATCAGCAAGCGGGCCTAATTTTGGTGTCAAACCAAATAAGGGAATAAAATAATCCACATCTTTTGTGAACTCTCCACGCTCCTTAGTTTTGACAATTACTTCTTTCAACACTCCATTACCATTTACGCCTACTGCCTGTGCTTCTGTAATCAGATTCACTTTATTAGACTTAGCAAGTGCCATTACTTTATCCACACTGTCCAAGGCTCCTCTAAAAGAAGTACGTCTGTGGATCAATGTCACTTCACTTGCCACATCAGCCAACTCAATTGTCCAATCCAAAGCTGAATCACCACCACCAGCAATCAACAACTTTTTATCTCTGAATTTTTCAGGATCTTTCACCATATACTCAACACCTTTCTCCTCAAACTGTGCTAATCCTTCAATTGGTGGTTTGCGTGGTTCGAAGCATCCGAGTCCACCTGCAATACAAATGACTGGCGCCTCAATTTGGGTACCTTTATTTGTTGTCAATCGATATAGCTTTTCTTCCACCTTCTCAATACTCTCTGCTCGTTCACCAAGAGTAAAGCCAGGATTGAATGGTGCAATTTGCTCCATCAAGTTGTCCACCAATTCTCCAGCCAAAATACTCGGGTACCCTGGAATATCGTAAATCGGCTTCTTTGGGTAAATCTCGCTCAATTGGCCACCAGCAATTGGTAGTGCATCAACCAAGTGACACTTCAATTTTAAAAGTCCTGCTTCAAATACAGTGAACAATCCGCAAGGACCAGCACCAATGATTAATATATCTGTCTTTATCATAGTCAATAATAATTCGCTAAATTAAGAGTAATAATGTTATAAATGAATCCCGCACTCCGTTTTTGAGTTTCCTTTCCATCTCCCTGATCTCCCTTTTCCTTTCAAGGTACAGTTTGTACAACCAACAGAATCATAGCCTTCTAGTTTCATCGGATGAATCGGAATGTCATTATCTGCTAAATACATGTCAAACTGAGATGCGGATGTATCAATATTTGGATGCATCTTAATGATGTTATTTCTACGCTCAAATATGTTGAGATTGGCTCTAAACGGAGTAGAGTTCATCAACAATCCAGAAATCCATATTTTTTTATCACTCTTATATGGATCAAAGGGTTTTACCTTATGCATGTGACAACATTTATCGACATCACTTTCCCACAATTTGGAACTTCTAGCCATCGTATTATCTTCAACTTCTGGCAGTATATTCACAATAGTCAGACCAAGAATATCTGTGAGCGTATTTTTATATTCAATTGTTTTCGGGAATAAAAACGTCGTATCAATAAAGTGAATCGGATGGTCTGGTGCAGCCTTACTCACCATACTCATCAAAATCCCTGATGTTGTTCCAAATGAAGAGGTTACCAAAATATCCTCATGGTCAAAATCAGTAAAGACTTTCTTAATTCGTTGTATTGGATTTAAATCTTTGTAGGCTTCATTGAGCGCTTCAACATTGATGTCATCAATTTTCTTTTCTTCAGCTATCATTAATTTTTCACTAGTGATGAAGTAATGCGGTTGAGTTCTTTTACTTTATATTCGAAATCTCCTTTGAGTCTATCTCTAAATACTTTTAAGTTTTCTACTAATTGAGCAGAATCATTGGGCAGGATTTCTTCCAACACTTGTCTGAATCGTTTGGCGAATGTTGGTGATTTACCATTGGTTGAAATGGCAACTTTTAAATTACCTCTTGTCACAATTGAACCCAAATAAAAATCGCACAATGCTGGTGTGTCAGCCACATTAATCAACTTATCCTTTTGCTTAGCTGCGTGGTGCACGTGTTTATTGACGTCTTCAAAGTTTGTGGCAGCCACTATCAAATCATGGCCATCGATATCTGAATTGTCAAACTCCTTTTGTATCCATTTGATGTTGTATTTGCCATCAAATATTAATTGAGATACTTCTTCTTTCGCCCATGGAGCAACGATCGTAATGTTTGCATTGGGACTGCTTTTAAGGATGAAAAATAATTTTTCATATCCCACTTCACCTGCACCTACCACCAACATCTTCAGTTTATCTAATTTAAAGAAGACTGGATATAGTGGATTTTGTTCGACTACTGGTTCCATTCTGTTACTGCTTTTTGTTTGATAAATGATTGATGTGTTTTCACAACTTCACCAATGACGATAATGCCTGGTGTCGCTATTTTATTTTCTTTTACCTGTTGGAGAATGTTGCTTGAATCTCCGACAACACATTTCTCTTCTTGAGTAGACCCTGATTGAACAACCATAATAGGTGTTTCCTCTTTTCCAGCACTTTGCAGCATATCCACAATCAGCGGCAATTTTCTAATGCCCATTAAAATCACAATTGTTGCTGAACTCTGCATTGCCAACTCAATGTCTTTAGACAGTTGGTGACTTTTTGTCGATCCAGTTAATACCCAGAAGCTCTCACTCATCCCTCTTGATGTCACAGGTACTCCTTGTAGTAAGGGCACTGAAATGGAAGAACTGATTCCGGGCACTACTGTCACTGGTAAGCCAAAAGATTCTGCATATTCTTTCTCTTCATACCCTCTTCCGAATACAAATGGATCACCACCTTTCAATCTTACGGCATGTCCATATTCAAATGCTGCTTGCACGAGAAGCAAATTGATTTCTTCTTGCTTTTTGCATTTGACTCCAGCTCTTTTCCCAACAAATAATTTGATTGCATTCGCAGGAATTTCTTCAAGCAATTCTTGAGAAACAAGCGCGTCATATAAGACAACATCAGCTGACTGTATCGCTTTTAATCCTTTGACAGTAATCAAATCTTTGTCGCCAGGACCAGCACCAACAAGTGTTATTCTAGCTTTCTTATTCGTCATGATTATGCTTTATAATAACTTTCAATAACCTCTTTATCTTCTTGACCGTTGGTCATATCTTTCTCCCTAAATCTGATCACTTCTTTAAGAAAACTTTTAGCATCAAGCATGTAGTCACTCACAAATTCTGTTGTAGGCTCATACTTTTTTATCTCTAAAACTTTTTCTTTGAAATCTCCATCAAACGGAAATCTGCCTGTTTCCACAAACTGTTCTTGGAAATCTTTTAAGATGTTAATTTGCGTGTTACACTTGATGTCATCTGCTAGTAATAATGCTTTTGCTCCAATGACAAAAGACGAGTAACTGTAATAGGCCGCTTCTGGTAAATGGCCTTTTTCAAAATCGTCTGCTGCACTTTCTAGGCGTTCTTTAGCATCTTTAATAATCGTCCCGACAACGTCTAGAACAACACCAGCACATTCTCCAACACCAATAGCCTGCTTGTACTCGTGCTCTTGCTCCCAATCAAATAAATCCGCACCCTCTAAATCATCAATATTTGCCAATGGCTTCAACAATTCATAAAAATATTTCTTGCCTTGACGCTCATAGTAGTGGTTGTAATACTCACCTTCCATTGCGTTTGTATTGTAATCATTTAATACGAATCGAATACAATCAAGAATTTTCTTCGTTGGTAATTTGATGACTTTCTCTGCAATCCAGCCTTTCCCGTTTGGCTCTGTTCCACCACCCAGGACGACTTGCATCGCAGGTATAACCAAATCTTTTTTCTTTATCGAACTGCCATGAAAGCCAATATTGGCAACCATATGTTGCCCACATGCATTCATACACCCACTAATCTTTATTTTAATGTGCTCTTCTTCTAATAGTTCGGGATATTCATCTTCAATCATATCTTCTATCACACGTGCCAAACCAGTACTGTTAGTCACACCCAGATTACATGTATCTGTTCCAGGACATGCAGTCACATCTGCAATCGAATCGAACCCTGGATTTGCATATCCAATCGTTTCTAAAGCTTCAAACAATTCTGCCAAATGATCTTCATGAACGAAACGCAACAATAAGCCTTGATTGACTGTAATCCGAATATCCTTGGCCACATACTTTCTAGCGATCTTGGCAAATTTTCTGGAAACATCAGAAGACATGTCTCCCAATAGAATTCTTACATAGACACCATAAAAGCCTTTTTGCTTTTGTTCGAAAGTATTTGTCTTTTTCCACAACTCAAACTTGTCTGCATTTTTTGGTGTCGTGATGCTTGGCTCAAAATAAGTGACGGCTTCTTCTTGTACATAATCCGACGTATCAATTGGATGCACCTTATTTTGCAAAGACTTCCACTCTTCATTTACCAACTCCATAAAGCCATCAATGCCAAGTTTTTTGACCAAAAATTTCATTCTGGCTTTTTGTCTTTTTGAGCGTTCACCATGTCTGTCAAACACTCTGAGGCTTGCTTCCATGAATGGGATCATTTTATCAGCAGATAAAAACTCATACGCCGTTGGGGCAGTAATCGCTTGTGCACCTAGCCCGCCGCCAACAAGCACTTTAAAGCCTTTCACCCCATCTTTAATTTTTGGAATAAAACCAAAATCATGAAAGTAGCTAAAGGCGGTATCCTTATCACTGCTAGAGAAACTTGGCTTAATCTTTCTCCCCATTTCTTGACAAATAGGATTTCGAAGAAAGTAAAATGCTGCAGCGTGTGCATAAGGAGTGATGTCAAATGGTTCATCCGGATCGATCCCAGCAGTTGGTGATGCTGTAATGTTTCTAACTGTATTGCCACAAGCTTCTCTTCCTGTCAAGCCATTACTTGTCAAGCCTTTCCACACTTCTGGAGAATCTTGCAACTTCACATAATGCAGTTGTATGTCTTGTCGTGTGGTTAGGTGCAGATTACTAGATGCGTATTTGTCTGATAAATCCGCGATCACTTCAAATTGGTGTGGAGAGATCTTTCCGTAAGGAATTTTGATCCTAAACATCTGGACACCCAACTGGCGCTGACCATACACACCTCTTGTGAGACGATACAGCTTGAAACGTTCTTCATCTTCTTTGCCTGTTCGGAAATTATCGATACGCTCTTCTAGTTCAACAATATCTCGTTGATCCGTTTCGGCAATAGTGTTAATCTCTTCGTTATAACTCATCTTTAAATGTCTTTAAATGAAAAAAGCCTCTCCAGAAACATCCAGAAAGGCTTTATTAATTTTAATAATATAGCTACTTCACTGGAGTTCTGATCGAGAACAGCAGCAACATACTTGACAACAGCAACATGTATGTGTAATATTTTTTCTCATGGTTATGTGCATAAAAAAAGCCCTCTTGAAAATCTTCAAGAAGGCTTATATATTTTAGTATACAAATACAGCACTACTGAAGACCGTCCGATGGTGGACAACAACAACAGCAACAAGCTATATTTGGATTATTTTTCATTTTCGAATGCAATTATAAATCATATTCGGTAACAAAACAAGATTTGGTGGAATTTGTTGTTTCATTTTGTAAAAAATTGGGAGTTTATTGAAATTGGCGTTCTATATAGTCCATTTTTATAACAGATGTTCTGCGATTTTCGCCGTTGAGTAAATAGGAAATTCCAGAACGAACACGACTACCTTAGACAGCATTCCATCCTGCTGCTTTCTATGCAGGGTCTATATAGACATATTTAGTTGTGCTTCGTTCATGTTGATGAAATACTAGTATAATCAAGGTTATACTTAGGGCTAAGGTTTAATGATTTTCCAATAACCTCCCTTGTCAGGGCCTATTCGTTTAATAATACTCTCTTTTAAGTCATTGAAATATGTTTGCACAGACCTTGGACTTACGCCTAAATATACAGATGCCCTTTTCAATCTGGTCTACAGTTAAAAACAGCCTTTGAGATACTTTGCAAAAAGAAATGAAGTGATTCTTCAATAACAGTTGCATTCACTTATTTCTAAGCATATCTTTGAAAAACGATATTCTATTATCTCATCAAATAGCTTTGTGAAACTCACCGTACTTGTAGTAGAAGATGACAAAATCGAATTATTAAAATTCAAAAGAGCAGCCAAGCTTTTGGACTTAAGGCATCAATTTATATTTGCTGAGAATGGTGAAGAGGCTATGCGAGTGCTAGAAAGTGACACAGATGCGCTACCGCATATCATATTGCTTGATCTCAATATGCCTCGCTTTGATGGATTTGAATTTCTAAGCTTGATGCGATCTAAGGATTCTTTTAGATATATACCCACAATAATCATGACTACATCTGAAAATGAAAAAGATTTGAAGAAGTGTTATGAACTTGGGGTTGCTGGCTATATGATAAAACCACTTGATTACGACCTTTATACAAAAAAAATCTCCGTCTTATTTAATTACTGGGAGTTGAATGAAATAGTGCTTTCCCCTAACAAATAAAACCAAAAAGTAGACATATGAAAGGAATTGTATTTACAGAATTCTTGGATTTAGTAGAAGAAAAATTCGGTTTAGAAATGGTAGATGATTTGATCATGTCATCAGATTTACCATCTGGTGGTGCCTATACTGCCATTGGAACATATGATTTTGGTGAGATGACACAGCTGATTACTCACTTGAGTAATAAGACTGAAATAGCGATAGAGGATCTCCTTCTACTCTATGGTGAGCACTTTTTTAGTGTGATAGAAAAAAGTTATCCTAAAATGCTGGCCCAATATTCAGATCCATTAGAGATGTTAGCTTCTATAGAAAATCACATACATGTGGAGGTAAGAAAAATATACCACGATGCAGAGTTACCAACTTTTGAAATCTTAGAACAAACACCTAAGTCATTAAAAATGATCTACAGTTCAAGTCGTTCCATGCATCGTTTTGGCTTAGGACTGATGAACAGTACCTTTCGATACTTTAATAAAGAGTGTCAGATTGAGTGTGAAAAACTTAAAGACGATGGTTCAGAAGTAGCCTTTTCGATTACAATGCTTAATTAATGGCGATGGTTGAGAAGAAAGATCAAACATCTTTACTGCAACGGGCATTAGCAAGAGAACGAAAAGCTCGAAAAGCTGCGGAACAAATATTGGAACAAAAATCCACTGAACTATACGAGCTCACCCAAATTATAAGTAAGTCTAAAGATGAACTTCAAGTATTAGTAGACGAAAAGGATAGTGAGTTATCAGGGCTTATTCAGCGTATTATTGACCCGTATCTTTTGCTTGATCTGAAAGGAAATATTATAAAATATAATGCTGCTTCTGATAAACTGCTGAATTTAAAAGATACTCTTTCAAAAAAACCAAACCTCAATCTAATAGAATTAATTGCTCCCGAAGATAGGGACAGAATGTACGATGCCTTTGCAGAGATGATAGATAAAGGATTTGTAAAAGATGTAGATGTTAGCTTTATGGAGAAAGATAACTCCAAAATGCATTTTCAAATTAATGCAGCTGTTTTATATGATTCTGACCTAAAACCGAAAGCTGCGCAAGGTATTGCAAGAGACATCACAAAGCTCAAAATACTGGAACAACAAAAAGATAAGCTTCTGAGTGAATTAGTCGCACGCAATGAAGAGTTAAATGAATATGCACATGTCGTTTCTCATGATTTAAAAAGTCCATTAAATGGAATTAATTCATTAATTAAATGGATTCAGAAAGACAACGAAGGTTCCTTTGATGACCAAGCCTTAGAGATGTTTGATCTTATAGATAAATCCATAATTAAAATGGATAAGCTCATTACAGGTATTCTAAAATATTCTAAGTTGGATGCAGAGTTAGAGTCGAAAAAAATTATAGACGTAAAAAATTTGATTGAAGATATTTATTCTCGCATAAGTCCTAATCAGTCAATCAAATTGGAATTTGAAACAGAAATGCCTCAAGTGTTTACTTTTCGAAATAAGATTGAACAAGTCATTTTAAACTTAATGTCAAATGCACTAAAATTTACACCAAATGATACGGGGAAAATAATTTGGCGATGTTTCGAGCGCAATGATACATATGAATTTTCTATAACTGACAATGGTATCGGTATAGAAGAAAAATACTTTGAGAAAATTTTTAAAATCTTTCAGTATTTAGAAGCTCGTGAAGACTCAACAGGTATAGGTCTAGCAATAGTGAAAAAAGTAGTTCAGTCGCTGGGTGGAGAAATCTGGCTTGAATCTGTTTATGGGGAAGGGTCTACTTTCTTCTTCACTTTACCAAAATCTACTTGATGAGTGTACCAAACCTATCATATATAGATAAGCTTGCTGGGGGAGATCAGGAGTTTATAGCTGAAATTTGGGAAGCCTTATCAACTGAATTTCCCTTGGAATATGAAAGTTATACTGAAGCAATCCTATCGAAAGATTATATACAAGCTGCAAGTCTAGTTCATAAGATAAAGCACAAATTTGGTATTTTGGATATAACAGAGGGATATCAGATCGCAGTAGAGCATGAAGAGTCTTTGAAAATTGGATCGGAAAATTATAAAGAAAAATTCGAGCACTTCCTTAAGTTAACAGATCAGTTTATAAAGAAAAATCAACCAGAAAGCACATGAAATGTATCATTATAGATGATGAGTCAACCGCTCGCCTAATCATAAAAAAGTTATGCGATGACCATGACGATTTAACAGTAATTAGTGCATTAGATTCTGCTATTGAAGGCATCAAATTTTTAAATCAACATGACATAGATCTTATTTTTTTAGATATACAAATGCCAAATTTTAATGGGATTGATTTTGTACAAACACTTAAGGATCCAATTCCTATTATTTGTATCACAAGTGATCGTGATTTTGCAATTGATGCCTTCGAATACGACAACATTATTGCATATCTACTTAAACCTGTTGACCAGCAAAAATTTTTAAAAGCAGTAGAAAAGGCTAAATCTAAAATCAGCAGTTCTAACAATCCGCCTATTAATGAGGGCAAGTCAACAGAAAACCAAAGTGAAAAATTCTTGTATGTAAATGTTGATAGACGACTGATTAAAATTGAAATGGAATCTATCAATATTATTGAAGCTAAAGGGGACTACATACTTATAAAAACAGACGAAAAAAACCATACTGTCCATTCGACATTAAAGAAAATAGAGTCAAAATTACCTGAGGACCTTTTCTTAAAAGTACATCGATCATTTATCATAAATATTCAGCGAATCATTGATATAGAAGATAATGGTGTGTTGATCAAGAGAGATGTTATTCCTATTAGTCGGTCCAAAAAGCCCGAACTTATTCGTCGGCTTAATTTACTTTAAAAAGGGGACTTTGTTTTAAATAGAATTTTGCTGTTATTCCTAATTGGTTAAAGGTAAACCCTGATGCATTACTTGAAGCAACATTTGTTCTAAGGGCAAACCCCTCCAATTGGAATCCTGATTTAAATAAATAGCCTGCTCTGAGTTGGAGACGGTACGACAGTCCTGAATCACCATCTTTAATCGCCTGATAACCACCTGCAATTGTTGCCAAATACGTGACACCTTGACTCTTTATCATATCAGCTGTTTTCACAAAATCTATAAATAGTTCTTGAGCTAAAAATCTTTCTGGACTAAAATACGTCCGTTCTTCTGACTCATCAAATGCAACATACTGAATACTAGCACCTAATTTAATAAACGGGATACGCTTAATTGTTTTGAAAACGGCACCATAAAATAGATTACTCTTATTTTGGTCTGAAAGCTGTGAAAAAACATACTGTCCGTAGAACCCCAATCCTTTAGAATTACTTGTCGTATACTCTGAGTAGAGTTGTCTTTGACTTAATCGTTGATCTACTAAGACAAAGTTGTAATCCTGAAAAGCCCGTCTATATCCAATTTTGAATTGATGTGTTTTATATTTTGTTTCTCCAGAAAAGTCATAGCTTAAAAGAGATGGAAAAACATTTTGATCGATGATTCGCGTCGTTCCTAAAATGACATTAGCATAAGTATGATTAAAAAATTTATATTTCAAACCTCCATTAAAACGAAGTAAACTTAGGTTTGAAGCACTGACATTATTGTTTAATTCTCTGTAAGCACCATTTGCCAATAAACTTAATGAAGAAGAAAGTGGCACTTCTGCAAATACATCAACATCATAGGATTCGTCTTGACCACTGTCCCAACTATATTTAGAATTCATATCCACTGATGGAGCAAGTACCCGAAAACTTTTGCTTTTTAATAAACCTAAATTAGGGTTATTTGGCAATTGAGTTACACCCTTTGTAATTGCAGACATTGCAGGGACTATGCTATCCATTGCCAACAAAGCACTTGTTCTGCCAGCCCAAGCTTCAGAATCTGATGAATCTGTATTCAATAAAGAATTGTAATGAGAAAGCGATTTTTTATAAGCTATTTGTTGCATTGCCTTCCGCGCTGAATACCGATGGAACGAAGCTCCTTCACTATTAAAATGTTCATCAATCGATTCACTAGCCTGATCGTATTGATGGTTCCATATTAGGGCTTGTACCATATTCCCTCTGGCTTGTTCGATCATGGTCGATTGGTCAATGCTAGCTGTTAAGCCTTTTTCAGCATATTGCAAACATTGACCTGTCTTATCAAGGAGGTAGCTAATATTCGTCATGCCTATATAGGCTGGTATTGATCCAGAGTTACTATCTAGTATGCTTAAATATTGATGTTGTGCTTGCTTATACTTATCCGATTTTATCAAGGAATCAGCATATGCTAGTTTCAGAGATTCCAGTAATTGATGACTTCCTTCTTGTTCGGGAAACTGTTTAATGCCATTTTGAATAGTCTCAATGGCCAATGCATACTGTCCAGAAAGAGCATAACTGTTTGTCATTCCAATGATGACTGGATAACCATTTTCACCACGATCTTGGAGCTGCTGGTAAATTTTAATGGCTTCTGAGGGTTTTTTATCCCATAAATATGCTTCGGCTAGATTTAAATTAACCTCCACATCATCTGGATATTCTAATAGCAAGTCCTCAAAAAATGCCAACGCTTTTTTAGATTCTCCTTTTAATCCGACAGCTCTTCCATAGCAGATATTTGCCGCTTTATTTTTTGAAAATTCTTTTAAAATACCTTCAAAATACACCTCTGCTTGCTCATATTTTCCTGAATCAAGCATTTGAAAACCCTCAGAAAAATCTTGACCAGAAAGGACAGTTTGTCCCAAAATGAGCAAAATGGTGATTTGGCAAAACAGCACAAAATTACCATTCATCGACAGCAATCTACCACTCAACGATAGTTTCACCTGTTGCCCTAATAAACAACCCACCTTTACATCATGATTCAGTCTAAACATATGAAACGATTTATACCATTGTTCCCGAGCAAAGGTAAGCTAAACATTAGTGGAGAGCAATGGTTTATGCTCAGCGCGATGATTGTTAATGCAGGAAACTACCTATATAATCTGGTTATCGGCAGGATGCTGGGACCTGAAAAATTCGCTGAAGCTTCACTCCTCGTCACTCTATTACTCATCTTATCGTTTCTTGCCATGACCTTCCAGTTGACTGCTGCAAAATTTACAGCTGAGTCTGATTCAGCATTAGGGCAGAAGACAATACAAGTGTTACATAAATATGGATTGAGGCTCGGCTTAGTCCTTTCTGTTTTATTAGCCGTTTTTGCGTTTGAATTCAGTTCTTTTTTTAATTCTGACTCATCTTTAACGTTTATCGTATTTGCTCTCTGTATTCCAGCTTATATTTTGATGAGTATCGGTAGAGGACAAATTCAAGGTAGAAGATCTTTTTACAAGCTCGCTACTAGTTACCAATTAGAAATGTTGGTAAGACTATTCTTAACGGTTGGCCTCCTCTTTATTCTGAATATCGATACAAGCGTAACGATCAGTATTGGGATCGTAGCCTCTGTCTTTCTTGGATATTTACCTGTTAGGATAATACCCCAGAAAAAACAAGTTACCAAGCAGACATTATCTAGGGCTGTGCTGATTTTTGCCTTATATACTTCTGTATATGAACTCTCGCTAGTACTCATCAATAATACCGATATACTTTTGGTAAAACATTACTTCCCAGCAGATCAGGCAGGATTATACGCCGCATTAGCTATGATCGGAAGAGTGGTATTCTTTGTTGCTTGGATGTTTGCAATGGTCTTATTACCAAATGTAATTGCAACTGAAAAATCTGGTAGAGACAGCAGTCCCTTATTATGGAAATATATTGTTTATACAAGCATTTTGGGAGCACTTGTGTCTGGGTTTAGTTACTTGCTTCCAGAATTCATTATTCATATTTTATTTGGATCAGCATACATCTCAATAGCACCTCTACTTTGGCTATATGCTTTAGCAACGTCATTGTTTGCAATCAGCAATATGTTTGCTTATTATTTTCTCTCTAAGAGTGTGTATACACCTGTATATCTGACTCTTGGGTTTGGCATTCTTCAAGTCCTATCAGTCATTTGGTTTCATGATACCTTGTTGCAAGTGGTAGTGGTACAATTGCTATTAATGGCAACACTCCTGATTATGCAAGTCTTCCATTACAGATGGTTTTGCTGGAAACAATCATCAAACATACTTCCTCTGACAACAACGACCATTGACCGAACCATTTCTGCCACTTAACGAATAAGCTGACATCCGGCTACTAATAGAATCATCTTTGAAATAGAATTAATCATTAATAAAAATTTATAAAAATGAAACTCGCAATTGTCACAGCATACCCACCAAGTAAAGTAACACTCAACGAATATGCCTACCATTTGGTAAAGGCATTTAGAAAGAATAATGATATCACAGAGCTTGTCCTTTTGACTGATAAAGTTAACGGCCATTATACTGAGTTTGATTCAGACGGCTGTAAAGTAGTCATCAATCCATGCTGGAAATTTAATGCATACACCAATGTTTTCACCGTAACGAACGCTATCCGACAAGCAAAGCCAGACGCGGTGTTGTATAATCTACAGTTTATGAAGTTTGGAGATAATAAACTTGCTGCTGCACTTGGTTTGTTTTTACCTGCGATAACAAAAATGATGGGAATTTTGACTGTCGTGTTGTTGCACAATATTATGGAAACTGTAGATCTTGATACGGCAGGATTTACCAAAAATCAACTACTGAAGAAACTATTCCATCAGATTGGCCGATTTTTGACGAAGTGTATTCTGAAAGCAAACAAAGTTGCAGTCACCATGCCAAGCTATGTCAATATTTTGGAAAAAGAATATGGTGCTGACAATGTATTGCATATACCGCACGGCACCTTCGAAGTGGCAAAAGAACCCAATTATAATTTACCAGCGGGTCCTCTACAAGTCATGGCTTTTGGGAAATTTGGCACATACAAAAAAGTCGAAGAAATGATTGAAGCCGTAGAATTAGTCAGAGAAGAAACATCTTTGGATATAGAAATAGTCATTGCAGGAACAGACAATCCAAACGTAAAAGGGTATTTGAATGATGTTGCCGATAAATACAAGCATGTTTCCAAATTGCGATTTACAGGTTATGTGCCTGAAGAAGACGTCGAAAGAATTTTCACAGAAAGTGCGGTTGCTGTCTTTCCATACAGTTCGACTACAGGAAGTTCTGGTGTTCTGCACCAAGCTGGAAGTTTTGGAAAAGCCGTCATTATGCCTGACCTTGGAGATCTAGCGATGTTGGTTAAGGATGAAGGATATACAGGAGAATTTTTTAAGCCAGGGAGTATCAAAAGTTTAGCTAATGCAATAAAAAAGATTTTGCTAGAACCTAGATATCGAGTACAAATGGGCCAGCAAAATTATAAAGCTGCAACGGCATACCCTATGTCTAAAATAGCGAGTATGTATGTGGATACTTTTCGGGTTCAAGATCAAAAGAAAGCAATTAAGCCCTCTACTCCTTTTCAGTATGACTTGATTTAATAAATTCTCAACGGGACGACCTATAATTTTCAAATAAACAAGGTCGTCCCGTTGGGACTTCTCGTCGAGACATTACAAAAGCAAGGAACGATGTCCCTGCTATTGATGATACCCCATTGGGGTATTGCAGGCAAAAACAAATTGTATAAAAGCCCTGAAAGGGCGCTAGACTATAGCCAAGGGTACAACCCTTGGAAAAAGAATTATGTTATAACATAAGCCCTGAAAGGGCGTAAGCAAAAACACCATGAGTCAATAAAGATTCTATCATTTTTATTGCTTTTATAAATGGTAAAATGCAAATAAGATTTTGTCGCGCAATCAATGTGCGTTATTCAGTAAATTCATTAAACGCAGGCTTAGCTACTCCGTCTGTATCTACCAAACCATAATGTCTTTGATAAGCTTTTCGCCAAGGACGACGACCAACAACAGTTGTAGGCACAGTCTGAAAATCATGAAGAGTCCAAGAAATATAGCCAAGATTAAGTTGAGTAATTACCTCTAGTAGTTCAGCATAATACTTGGCTTGTTTTGTTTCTGAAAATTGTACTGGATTCCAAAAACCTGTATAAGAAGTCATACCGAATTCTGTCAAAACGATCGGTCTATCTACTTTCTTACTAAGTGCTTGATATTGTTCTGAAAGTTGATCCGATGTGCCATAAAAATGAAAAGAAACAAAATCTAATTGCTTTGAAAGGGTACTGGCTATTTCAGCATTACTCCAACCTATCGTGATTGGACGATCAGAATCTATTGATCTGATTACTTCAATTTTGTGTTTTAACCAATCAAGTACTAAAGGTTCTCCTCGATTTTCGAAGTCTAAATCTGCTTCATTTTTTAAATCATAGGCTAAAATGGCTGGATGATTTTTCAACACCATTACTAGTGTTCTCAAATGTTGATCTGTTGCTCTCCAATCATTAATGCCATAATCACCATAAAAATCAAAGAACGTAACGATGACTTTTATCTCTGATTCATGTGCTAAGGTCAAGAAATGTAGAAGACGATTTAGTTTTACAGTATCAATAGTGGCTCCACCAAAATCATCGTACTGTAGAAATATTCTAATGACATTTCCTTTTATCTCCTTTATAAGGTCCATGTCTTGAGTATATACGTCATCTTTTATTTCTTCATTTAAAAGATTCCATGGCGAACTAGCAGGATAATAATTAACGCCTTTCAAATGGCTAAACTCTAATTCTTTGTTTATGATTAAATCTTCTTTTTTGGGTTCATTTATTAAAGACTTATAAGCACTAATCCGCCATCGTCCATCTTCTAAAACACAAATTATTTCATAAGTCTTTGTTTCATTAAATCGGTCTACAAGTACATTGTTTTTAAATAATTGACGATAGCTTTTTATTTTATCTGTAAACGCAATCACCGATTGATCCATACTATGAAATTGGATATCAATATGATGTGACAGACTCACACTTTTTTCGGAAATTGATTTTGTTTTATTTCCTATAAAATGGTGTTCCCAAATATTAACTAGCTCTTCTGTAAAGTGATCTTTGAGATAAGTGATATCATTAGTTGTTCTGGCATCCGCTAGGGCATCCAAAGCATCGATATAATCTTTTTTGAATTGATTTAAAGTGACCTTCAATGGGACAGCTCCTTCATTCACATCATCTTTTAAAGTAATGACAGGCATGGTACGATTATCATCAGAAGGAACAAATAATAGAGAACCTCGATCTGCACCTTGATTCATATAAGCTAAGATTCTTCCAATACCAGCCAATAAAATAGCGAGTACCAATACATATGCTATCCCAAGCAATCCACGCCTTATCCACTTTTCTTTACGCTTATTCATGGTGTCTAAATTCAAGAGTATTTGTCAAATCACCAGATTGTACTTCTATGGTATAAGATTGATCTTGTTGCAGACTGTCTGTATTGGTCAATACTGCTTGTAAGTCATGACTGACATGTCCATCTTGACTTTCTAAATGTATCCAATCAGTCATCGGTCCACTATCTGTACTCAAGCGAAGTTTTATTGGAAATCCATCAGGAATATATTGCCCTAAATAGCTTGTCATAGGACCTATGTTTACTATTTTTTCCGCATTTATTGTTATGGGTAATTGCTGAAGTGCTGAATCAAAATTATGTGTGATTTGATTGCTTTTAGCACTATCACTTATCTGTGCAGATAACATCCAAACATCGGATTTAGTTGGGTGAAGTATTTGGCATTTTGCTTTTCCATCAATGGTATAGGCATCAACGTACGAGTAGCTTTTTTTACCAGAAATTGAAAATCGAACCAGACTTCCATTAGCAATAATATTCCCAAATTCATCTTTTATCTCATTCGTTGAAAGTGAAACCAAACTATTCCCATCAGCTTTATCATGCTCCCGTGTGCTAAACATTTTAAATGGCAGTGCTTTGGCTGGTCCAACTTCTACATTGTATTCTTTTGTGGTGCTCATTGAATCACCTTGAAAGGTCATGGCTTTATTCCCAATATGCTCGCCACTACTACCATACTTGTATACAAGTCCATTTTTAATCTGTAATTGTGTCAAATCAGACGAACCCTTATAATTACTTTTAAGTATAATCGGCACATCATTAGGACACAAATTTCCAAAAATATCTTTTGCCATCGCTACCGCCATATAACTCTGTTGTTGTCCAGCAATTACAGTTGTTGGCCCAATATAAGATTCGATGGAAGCCACTTTGTCCAGGGGTAATATATTGATTGACCCACAATGATTATCTAGACACCAATCTAACGCTCCACTTATTTTGCAATAGAGAGGAGGCACTTCAAAGTAGTAATCGGAATTTTCTTTTTCCGCACTGATTAAAGTAGAACCGATGGCATTTGATATTCGAAGATTTGGAATGATTCCGTTCGATGCGGCTTTTATGATGATTTCTTGGCCTGCTTTGACTTCACTTGGAGCACTGATGTCATCTACAGAAGCATAAACCAATTGTCGCTCATGACAACTTTGAAGCGACATTAAAATCGTAAATAATGATATGACAATTATGTATTTCATTATTTAGGATTTCCTATAAAATTATTGACGTCAATACTAAGTTTAAGATCTTCATTAAACGGAAATAAATGTTTATCAGTTGCGTATATGCTTTTTCTTCCATTACTTTTTCCATTACAATATGAAAATTCAGTTCCAGAATAAATCACTTCGATGTGGTTATAATCAATTGGGTTATATGTAAATCCAATTTTTCTTTGTTGTCTGATATTGGATTGAATAAATGAATGATCCAGCCACATTAACTGATTCTCAACATTATAATACCCTACCAAAAGCTGAGGTATTGTTACTTCTTGAGTGCCATTATTATATAAAGAACCGATGAGTTGATCATCTTCAGATATGAGTTCTGTCAATACAATGTCTTGATAGGGAATGACATCGGTTGTGTTGGACGTGATATGAAGTTCAAAATGATGGGGCTCGTCAGACAAAGCAGCTGGTATTTTCAAGTTAGGATCAAAGGTTTCAGATTTTTTAGATGCGACATCTAGCCATGCTGTATCTTCGAATTCCAATCTAAATGGCGTACTTTCTTTTGGCAACAAGACATGCTTTTGAATATACATTGTACTGTACGTGGCGATCCTTTTATTATTCTTGGTGAATAATGATGCTGTAATAGCAACATCCGCAGGCAAATTATCGAGATTTTGTATTTCTCCTATGATAGAAAATTGACCATCATGTTTGATCAAAGAGGCTTCGATGGTTTCTATAATTGGTTGTATGATAATATCTTCTCGATACGTTTTCCCAGAACTTATTCGCCGTCTACCATGGATATGATATTGTAGTTCGGTTTGCGCTTGATAGAGTTGAGGGGGGATATCTTTATCTATTGGATCATGCATGATGTACCATTTACCCCCAATTCGTCGAAGTGTGTGTGTATATGTTTGATCTACAACTTCAAGCGGCGTTATATATTGGCAATCAACACTTACTTGTGCATGCGTGTTGGAAACCTCAAGTTTGTTTATACTGATATTATTGAGTTTTGCATAAGAATTAATGACGCCATCAGAAACAGATATTGCCATCATATAGTCAGCTTTTTCTGGTGCGGACGATTTATCTAAAAGAGCGTATGCTGTATCAAACTCTTTAAAATCCAATGCATTATAATAGGCCTTTAATACTTTTTCAGGAGAGCTATGTGGTCGCTTTTCATATACAAATAGTAGAAAGGATGATAAGATCATAAACCCAAGTAAATATGACCAAATATGAAGCAAGTTCATACTTAATATTGAAGGACTGCTGGAATGCCAATTTCTATGTGCTTGTTGATTAAACGTATAGTTACTCCAACTGCGATTTATAATTACTGGCAACAGTATCAAAATAAATAGGCCAAACAACATAACGCCGACTGGTACAATTCCCCAATGCAACATTTGCCATTTGCTAATACGATCTTTTTTTAAAACTACTGGAAGAGGAGGTACATAAAGACGTTCCCATACATTGATGCCATTTTCCAATTGTGTGAGTCGTTTCCAACCGGCAAAGTATAATATCGGGTCATAAAATTTGTCATTAGAAAAAATATATCTCAAATTATATTTATCAGGAACAGTCAAAAACTGCTGCAGAGACCCCAGCCCCTCAACACCTAAAAATTTTGAATTTTCTAATCGTTCAACAGCCCGAGTAGTCAGTTCAGGCAGTCTCCGAGCACTATGATAATTACCATCTACAGAAAGTGCATTTGTTTGTGTGGATAGCCAAGCCATTTGGTCACCGAATCCTAGTGTAAGATATCTCCATCTGTCGTGGTCATCTTGATTTAAAAAATTGACTATTGGCTGCATTTGTATAGTTGCTGGCTGTGATGGCCTAAACTTAAAGAGGCTTAATGTCAGTATGAGCAATAGACAAACGAAACCACCATATTGACTAGCAACACCGTAATAATAAGCTTTACCAAATTTTGTAATTAAATAAGTTCTGAAATCGCCTTCAATAAATCTATGAATAAACTCTCCAATAAGAGGTAGTACAAGAATAGATGCCCAAAGGGTAAATCGATCTAGTGTAAGAATGTTAAATGCAGTATCACCTAACAGCATTCTTGGTATCGGTGTAGTTCCTCCTGTGCCTAAGACAAATAGTATCGTTAAAGAGATGCCAAAAAATAAATATCGCTTTGAAAAGTATCTGTAAAAACAATACGGCAGTAAAAATAACAACACACCATAAGGGACAGCAAAGAAAATAAACCCTGAAGACAGAACGTCTATGAAACTATCACGAGAGCCATGTGGAATTGGGACTTGTGTAATCGGATTATTTTTGGAATTTATCCAATAGGGAAGAATGACAAAAATAATGAGAAATAAAGAGCAAAAACCAAATGAGATGATTCGCCAGAATAGATTTAAAAAAGAACTCAAGAACTGTTTAAACCGAACTCTATTATGTATACCAACACGCATTTTCGCATCATCTAGAATTGCCATTCCGATTACAGGAAAAATAAAAAAGACCATTCCAAAAATAGGTGTCACATGATGTGAAGCCACAGTGACAGAAATTAAAGAAAGGCTTTTAATGAAATCTAGCTTGTGACTTGTCCTAAGCCAGCCATAAATATATGGTAGTGCATGAAGTAGAAGAGAAATACCTATAATACTGGGCAGCTGACCAAACACATGTAGTGTCTCTGCAAACGAACTTGAAACAGCAGCAAATAGTGAAGCATATCCCGCCACTGACTTATCACCTGTTAGCAATAATGAAAATCTGTATACTCCCGTGATAAATAACAGTATACTGATTGTCGCCATGGCATATAGGCCAAACTTTAAACCGCCTATTCCAGATAAAAGAGCAATGCATTGATGGACCAATGGAGGATAACCCATCACAGAAAAGCCAGTATACCATTTTGGATTCCATGGCTCAAACCAACTTGATGCATAATGATCAGCAAAGAAGAGATGAATTAATGCATCATATGTTTTTTCCAAAGTGAAAAACATCGAAGTGCCATGAACAAGCAAACCAATAAGTACAGCCACTAATAGATAGCGATTCACCTTATCTAATGATGTATTGTTTGTATTCATTAAACGGATTAACTCCTTCAGTAATTTGCACAGATAAGAAAGTGGTTATAGACTATTTAGCATATAGAAACCTTCTTCTCAAATATTCTTCTCGAACTATTTCCCAGAGGTAAAATAGCATCTGTATCATACAAAGGTGGCTAATTTCATTCCATAAAATGGACAATCGGACATAGAATACTAACAAATATCGGTGAATGGTGAATAAGCTTCGGTGAATGGTAAATCATTCAGTCAAAATCAGCTTCGCCTAAGTTATTTTGATATCCACCGAACATATATTGCATGCCAACGAATTAGCCAAAAGCAGGCCTTAAGTGAGCATAGTTTTGAACTGTCAATTAACTAAAAAATACTTCAAAACTAAAATCTAAGGTTATGTCTAATACAACAACAGGAATTATTATCCCATGCTACAATGAAGAAAATAGATTGAATACTCAAGCGTTTATTGACTTCATCAAATCACATCAAAATTACATATTATGCTTTGTCAATGATGGCAGTAGTGATGATACATTGAAGGTTTTAAATACCATTAAAGTAGAACTTCCAGAAAGAGTCAACATTATCAATATGGAAGAGAATGTCGGCAAAGCAGAAGCTGTAAGAGCTGGAGCATTAAGCTTGAAGAAGTCTACAGAGATCGATTTTATTGGATTTATAGATGCAGATCTGTCTACAGACTTTAATGATTTCAAAGCGCTAGTAAAGACACTCGAAACGGATGAAAATCTAGACATGGTTTATGGGTCAAGAAATACAGAAGACGCTCAGAACGTTGATAGAAATTTCTTTCGGAATATATTTTCGAAGATCATCAAAACATTCATTTACTTGATTCTAAGATTACCTATTGAAGACACGCAATGTGGAGCTAAAGTGTTTAGAACAAACATCATAGACATCGCATTTATGCAACCGTTTTTAACAAGATGGCTTTTTGATATTGAGATATTCATCAGATTAAAACGACACTATAGCCCAGAGAACATTATGAATTATATACATGAACAACCGTTAAAAAGATGGGTGCATGTGGAGGACTCAAAACTTGGTTTGAAAGACGCTATTCAGATTCCATATAATTTAATAGCTGTTTGGTTTAGTTATAAATTTGCTGCTTAATGCTATCGGAATATCAGCAATAGTATCTTCCAAAGGGTCATGATAAGTCATGACCCTTCAGGTCTTTTAGGCAAATTCATTTGTAAGAGCTATCTCTGCTAATCACCAAAAACGGGTTAAGCACATAATGGGGTAAATCAGATTCATATTATTTTTAGATTGCGTCATAGGTAGATAGATTATTTTCTAAAATGGATTAGCAGAACTAAATAATCCAATTTGTAATGCTATATTAGCAGAGACAATATTTTACTAGACAAACTTTACATTCACATTAAACGACAAAACAACCTTACATGCTTGTTAAAACATACGCAGGTGCCATACAGGGCATCGACGCACAACGAATTACTGTAGAAGTAAATGCTGGTGGTACAGTTACAAAAGGTAATTTTTATCACTTAGTCGGTCTGCCAGACAGTGCCATAAAAGAAGGCTTCGAACGAATAGAAGCAGCAATTAAAAATATTGGCTATTACATGCCACGCTTGAAAATGGTCGTCAATTTGGCTCCAGCCGATATCCGTAAAGAAGGATCAGCCTACGATTTACCAATTGCCTTGGGGGTGTTGGCTGCAACTAAGCAGATCAGCGCAGCACAATTAGATCAATACATGATTATGGGCGAACTAGCCTTAGATGGATCTGTCAGACCTGTGAGAGGTGCATTGTCTTTGGCCGTAGAAGCCAGAGACCGTAAATGCAAAGGCATCATTCTACCTAAACAAAACGCCAATGAAGCTGCCATTGTAGAAAATTTCCCCGTTTACGGCATTTCTAATTTGACGGAGGCCATCAATTTCCTTACGGGAAAAGAAGCTTTATCTCCGATAACTGTAAACACTAAAGAAATCTTCAACCAACAACTACATCAATATGGGCTTGACTTTGCAGATGTCAAAGGTCAAGAGAACATCAAACGTGCATTGGAAATTACGGCCGCTGGTGGACACAATGCCATTCTCATAGGACCTCCTGGTGCCGGTAAGACTATGTTGGCAAAACGAATCCCTGGGATATTGCCACCGATGTCATTGAATGAAGCTTTGGAAACCACAAAAATTCATTCTGTATCAGGCTTATTGACTAAAGGTTCGGCATTGGTCACCATGCGCCCTTTTCGTTCGCCACACCATACCATAAGTAATGTGGCTTTGGTCGGTGGAGGCTCTAATCCCAACCCAGGAGAAATATCTCTTGCCAATAATGGTGTTTTGTTTTTAGATGAGCTACCAGAATTTCAACGAACAGTCCTAGAAGTATTGCGGCAGCCAATGGAAGAGCGAAAGGTGACTATTTCAAGAGCAAAAATAACGGTTGATTATCCTGCAAGTTTTATGTTGATCGCTTCCATGAATCCTTGTCCATGCGGATTTTACAATCACCCAGATAAGGAGTGTGTCTGTGGTCCTGGCATTGTCAAGCGATATTTAAATAAGATATCCGGTCCGTTGCTAGATCGCATCGACTTGCATGTCGAAGTTACGCCTGTGTCTTATGAGGAATTAGCCAAAGTGGAACGAGAAAGTGAGACCAGTGCCATGATCAGAAAACGTGTCATACGAGCCAGACAAATCCAAATTGAACGATTCAAAACGGTCTCAGGTGTGTTTTGCAATGCGCAAATGCCTAGTCGAATGGTCCGTGAAGTTTGTCAATTGGATAGTGCTTGTACTACCTTGCTTAAAACAGCGATGGAGAGACTCCAGCTTTCTGCAAGAGCCTATGATCGGATACTTAAAGTAGCAAGAACCAATGCAGACTTATCTGTCTCAGAAAATATCTTGGCAGAACATTTGGCAGAGGCAATTCAGTATCGGAGTTTGGATAAAGAGAGTTGGGTGTCTTAAATACATACTATAATAATTCTATGAATTTGCTTTTATGGGATTTTTATATAATATTCTTACGTTTATATACTTAAACAGAGATTATGACAACTGTATTAAATAATTCGATGTCGGCAAAAGAAATCCAAGAAAGGATTTTGCAAGCGACAAAAGAGCAGGAGAAGTATCAAAATGAAATGCTTAACAATCTCCGCACTAAACGCCAAAGAATTAAAAAGGCATTCGAAAAAGAACCTTTAAAGTTAGACAAGTCACCTTTAGAACTTCAGAGAGAGTGGCGTAATGAATAAGGATATTACTGGCAGTAAAGTTGTATTGGACTCTAACGCAATCATCTATTATGTTAAAGGAGAAAATAGCCTTGAACACATCATCGAAAACAACCTACTATTCGCATCAATAATAAGTGAGATTGAAGTCTTTGGGTATGAAATGTCAGCAAATCAAGTACAGTACTTTACGGAGCTATTTGAGGATATAACCTTACAACCGATTACAAATGACATCAAACGGAAAGCAATATATTTTAAGCGTGTATATAATTTGAAGACAGCAGACAGCATTGTAGCAGCAACAGCATATAGTTTAAACCTTCCGTTAATCTCAGCAGATAGAATCTATTCCAGAGTAGAAGAAATACAGTTTTTCCAAGTATCAGTAACAGATTAATATTTTTAAGCAATTACAAAGCGTTTATTTGTGCTTAGACATTTTGGACACATACACTGCTTGAACAAAAACACACCACTCTCAGACGATTTAATGACAATGAAATGCGGAATTTGAGAGGATTTATCCAATAGGTGACACAGTATCAAAAATTTGCGCCGCGCCGTCGCGAAAAATAAAATTTTGAAAAATTACATCAAAATTCAAAATATTATCTAAAAACGATACACACGTTGATGATCGTATTTTACAAATTAAAACTCCGACTACTCGTTTTCTCTTTTGTTGGAAAATCCGCAGGTACAGCTTGAGTGACTTCACCCGAACCTGCCCACTCCGCACCTCTTAAAAATGTGGTGATGAATCCAACACATTCCATAGAATAATCCATATGACCTAAAGCCGAATGAAAAATCCTGCCTTTGCCATATTCTACTGCCATCAACATTGGTTCGTGCCTGCCTGTTCCTTTTACTTCTTTGTTCCAAGGTGGGCCATTACCGACGACATCAGAATATGCTGTGGCAAGCACTGTCATGTTTTCTGCAGGCCCTCTAAGGCGATCATACAACTCATCTTTGGTATGCAACCATTCCATTGGCAAGTTTTTCATAATGGGATGATCGCTAGCTCTCGTTGTTAGCACATATTCGTGTTCTGGACCATGTGATCCACAATCTCCTACACCTGTATCGTGGTGCAGCTTACCCTCTTTATCATAGTATACATAGGGACCAGATTCTTGAGATCGACCACCCCAGCCGCCAAGGCCAATCATCTTATTGTAACCATCCCAGTTTCCCCAAGAATTATTAGCTGCATGAATCACGACTAATCCACCACCATTGTAGATGTATTGTTCGAATGATGTTTTCAGCTCTGGAGACCAATCTGACGCTTTCCATCCCATATTGGTGATGACCACATCATAATCCGAAAATATTGGGTTGAAATCAGGATCTTTCACTGGTTCTTCGACTGGCTCAGATTCACCTATACCATCGATAGGATATTGTTTTAATAAATCAGTGATGGGTTCGACACCTATCTCTTTATTGTAATGTGGACCCTGCCATGTATATTTTGTTCGATTCACATCAACGGTAAATAATCCCGTTTCCTCCATATACGACTTCATCATTGCCGTTGTTTTTGGCCACACGCCATGGTTGTTTTCACCATCAATGATTAAGGCTTTTAATTGCTGCTTCTTCATTTGTTTTGATTGCACAATATTAGGTGTTTGCACAGTCTTAGAATTACAAGAGATGAGTAGAATGATTGTCAATAAGAAGATGGAATGTTTCATTTGATTAAGATACAAATTCAAATGAAAAACGTGAAGCTGAGAATCCTACTTTCCATTAAAAATTGGAATTCAAGAGAGAGCATTTTGTCCGTTTATCGAATTGACCACTTACTTCTTCTGCGCCATATTAAAGTCCTCACACAAACTTGGTATATAATCAAAGGCCAGTTTATATCCAAGTCTCGCTGACTGTCTCATGTCCGCACAAGCATTTTCTGGCTGCTCCAACATGTTGCGGGCATTAGCGCGATTAAACCAAGCGACCGCAAAGTTTTCGTCCAGCTCAATTGCTTTGTTGAAATCTACTTCGGCTTCTTCATATTGCTTGAGATTCATGTATGCGATTCCTCTGTTTAGATAGTACTTCTCACTGGTAGGTTTTATTTTAATGACTGCAGTATGGTCTGCAATAGTCTCTTCGTAGTTCTTCAATTGCAAACTGGTAATTGCCTTGTTTAACAAGGCCTGTTTATGTGTTGGCTCCAACAACAACACTTGCTTAAAATCTTTATCAGCGAGGGCTATTTGTTCTAAAGCTAAGCGAGCATATCCACGATAGAATCTGTGCTCCTCATTCTTTGGTTCTTTTTTTACCAATACTGTTAAGTCCTCAATAGCTTTCTCATATTCTTTGATTTTCAAATAGGATTTTGATCTGTAAGTATATACGTTAGTCTGATCATTCTTTATTGCTAATACTTCCGTGAAATCTGCGATGGCTTCTTCGTACTTCTTTTCTTGATAATAACACAAAGCTCGATTGAGCAACCATTTATACTGACCTTCTTTTAAGCTAATGGCATGCGTGTAATCCTCTGCCGCCTTGTTGTATTTTTTCCTTTCCATGAGAATGGCTGCTCTATACACATATGACAACTCAAATTCAGGTAGACTTTTGATCGCCCTGCTGTAATGCAATAATGCTGTATCCTTATCTCCAGATAATTGGTGAGCATAGCCTAAATAGAAATGCGCTTTCTTTGTTTCAGGATCAAGTTCTAGGGACTTTTGGAAATCTGCAATCGCCCTTTTGTACTTCTTGACATTAAGCAAGGCATTCCCTCTATTGTAAAAGGCTTTAGCATATGTCGGGTTGTACTCAATGGCTTGACTGTATTCATTAACAGCTTCAGCATAGTCCTTTTGGTTAAAGGCTTCAATGGCTTTATTAAAGTGCTCAATAGACAATTTCTTATTTTGTGCAAAACCAGTAATACTCACGCCCAAACAGAGCAGAATTGTTATAATCTTCATATGTAGCATTCAAATGTGTAAAAAATTGTATAACTATCTGATAGGCAATTGTTTGTAAATGGTATAACTATAAAAACTAAATTAAATTACTTTTGTTCTTCTAAGAGATTGTTAAAATTTAAGAATGAAGAAAGATCCAACTGCTTCATCTCGTAAGCAGGATCATATTGAATTAGCCTTCCAATCACGTGTTCATATAGATAATTTGGATGATCGATTCTATTATGAACCTCTATTGTCTGCTCATCCATCGCACATCTCTGGTTTCCCAAAGTCCTTTTTTAATAAACAGATTCAAGCTCCTTTATGGGTCAGTAGTATGACTGGTGGAACCGAAAAGGCTCTCATGATCAATAAGAATTTGGCAACTGCTTGCAAGGAGTTTGGCTTATCGATGGGTTTAGGGTCTTGTCGATCTATTTTAGACTCGGATGATCGACTCTCAGATTTTGCGATGCGACCGTTTATCGGGGATCAGCCATTATTTGCCAATCTTGGAACAGCACAATTAGAAGAGTTGATCAAGGCAGATAAGCTTAATGCTGTAAACAAGCTAGTAGAAAAATTAGAAGCAGATGGCTTAATTATTCACGTTAATCCACTGCAAGAGTGGCTACAGGATGAAGGCGACCAGATTGCAACTCCACCAATTGAGGTTATTCAGACGGTATTAGAAGAAGTCCGCATTCCCATTATAGTCAAAGAAGTGGGCCAAGGCTTTGGTCCAGAATCATTGAAAGAATTGATCCAACTCCCATTAGAGGCTATCGAATTTGCTGCAAGTGGAGGGACCAATTTTTCGTTACTAGAATTGTTGAGAAGTAGTGAAGAAAGAAAAGAGGCATTTGAAGGATTTGCGCACATAGGACATTCTGCAAATCAGATGGTTGGGTATTTAAATGAGTTGATCCCAAGTCTGGGCGCAAAAGTCAACTGCAGGAATTTTATCATCTCAGGAGGCATCACTAATTTTTTAGATGGTTATTATTACATCAATAAATTGAACCACAATGCTATTTATGGTCAAGCGTCGTCCATGCTTAAACATGCACAGATAAGTTATGAAGCATTACATCAATATATATCTTTACAAATCGAAGGCTTAAAATTTGCTTCAGCTTACTTGCGCATTAAATCGTAACCATGGTTAATTCACATAAATCGATAACGGGATTTTCTAAACTATCCAAAAGAGGCAAAATCAAATGGATAGTCGAAAATTTCTTTAAAGACCCAAAAGCTGTGACGCGAGAATTAACGAGTTATTGGCATAGCAATGAAGATCAACAGAAGATTTTAGATGGCTTTAGTGAAAATACCATTACAAATTTTCCTATGCCATATGGTGTTGCGCCTAATTTTGTGATCAATGGCGAGACCTACTGCGTACCAATGGTTATTGAAGAAAGTTCTGTTGTTGCAGCAGCGTCCAATGCTGCAAAGTTTTGGATGGACCGTGGAGGGTTTAAGACAACCGTATTATGTACACAGAAGATTGGACAACTTCACTTCTTGTGGAAAGGTCCTAAAGAATTATTGACAGGTAACTTTGAAGCGATAAAAGGCCAACTCCTCAAGTCTGCGAAATCCCTCACAAAAAATATGGAAGGCAGAGGAGGGGGAATCACCAATATAGAATTGATTGATAAAACAAGTGATCTTGAAGACTTATATCAATTGCAATGTTATTTTGAAACCTGTGATTCTATGGGTGCAAATTTCATTAATTCTGTTCTAGAAAAATTTGGCTCCGAACTTGGCAGCTTCATTCAAGTGACACCTAGATTCAAAGAACACTCGGAAGGATTTGAAGTCATTATGGCTATTCTCTCTAATTATACACCTGAATGTGTTGTCCGAGCAAAGGTCTCCTGCCATGTAGATCAATTGGAAGGAGTCAGTAATCATTTCAATGGACAGGAATTTGCAACACGGTTTAAGACAGCCGTTGACATTGCTAGAATTGATCCTTATCGAGCAACGACTCATAATAAAGGGATATTCAATGGCATTGATGCAGTTGTCTTAGCAACAGGTAATGATTTTCGAGCAATTGAAGCTTGTGGTCATAGTTATGCATCAAAAGATGGGCAGTACAGAAGTTTGAGTTATTGCTCTATAGAGAATGACATCTTCAGATTTTGGTTAGAAGTGCCGCTTGCTGTTGGTACAGTAGGAGGCTTAACATCTTTACATCCAATAGCAAAACGATCGCTTGAATTATTGGGTAGTCCATCTGCATCTGAGTTGATGCAAATAATTGCAGCTACAGGATTAGCTCAAAATTTTGGTGCAGTTCGATCATTAGTAACAACAGGGATACAACGAGGTCATATGCGCATGCATTTGATGAATATTCTACACCAATTGGAGGCGACAGAAAAAGAAGTCAAAAGAGCACTTGTCCATTTCAACACTGAAATCGTATCCTTCGTATCTGTTAGGAACTTTTTAGATTCAGGGAGGCAGATAAAGAAATAAAGATTGTAGATTAGCGACTTATTAAATCCCAGTCTTTTCTGAAAATGTCACGCTAAACATTTAGTTGACCTTTTTAGTGTTTATTCCCACTAACATGATTCGTGCTCATTAGTTTTAAACATTCTTAACACAACCAACTGTAATACCAATCAAAAAGACATTTTACGGAAACGGCAAATTATTATTAACAGCAGAGTACCTCGTACTGGATGGAGCTAAAGCCATTGCTTTGCCAACTAAATTGGGTCAACAAATGCTGGTAAAACCTTCCAGGGGCTCTGATCTTGTCTGGCATTCTAAGGACATGAACGGTGAGACTTGGTTTGATGCACAAATATCGTTACTTGACTTTACTCCTGTGAAATCATCAGACGATGAGAAAGCGGCATATATTGGCAAACTATTGAAGAATGCTGTTAGACTGAACTCGGAGTTTTTAGATAAGTGGAATGGCTTTAAAGTAGAGACAACATTACAGTTTGATCAAAGTTGGGGTCTGGGATCTAGTTCGACATTAATTTATACTGTTGCTCAATGGGCAGAAGTCAACCCATATTTACTGCATTTCAAAGTGAGTAATGGAAGCGGTTACGACATTGCTTGTGCAGGTGCAGAAGGTCCAATTGAATATCGCCTACACGATGATCAATTGAGTATAGCCGAATCTGATTTTGACCCAAAATTCAAAGATAAATTGTTTTTCATTCATCTTGGTAATAAGCAAAATAGCTCTGAAGAAGTAAACAAATACCTGAAAGGAAGCAAGGCATCAAAAGAGCAAATAGAAGAGATTTCTGACTTGTCTGATAAAATAGCTCTATCCAAATCCTTTAGTAAATTCGAACAACATCTTGACAAGCATGAAGAAGTAATCGGATCTATATTAAAAAGAGACCCAATCAAACAAACAACATTCAAAGATTACTGGGGCAGTGTCAAATCTTTAGGTGCTTGGGGAGGAGATTTTATACTCGCTACTTCAGACAAACCAGTAAAGCCAACAATGGACTACTTCAAATCAAAAGGCTATACGACTATATTGCCTTACAGAGAACTCATACTTCCTTAGTCTTCAAATAATCTGTGGCGAATTAATAGCTAGTTGTAGGTCTATATGTAGTTGGATGCAACATTGTTATGCGCATACCTTTGTTTAAAGATTGAAACACAATTCCACCCTTACAAAACTCAATTGAAATATTGAAAAGAGTTCAGATTTTATCCATCTGTTCGCTCTAGATTATCATAGACCTTAATAGTGAAATATCAATTTGATAATCTCCTTTGGTGCGTCATCTGTTTTCGACAAAAACAAGAATTCTGTGCATTAGAAAAATGACGCCCACAGAAGGTTGAAGCTAGCTCATTGAGTTGGCTTCACCCTCATTTTTAGAACAGAACAAGTGACAAAGGCTGATACATAAACATATACAATCCTATGTGTGCGACCCGTACGCGTGAGTTAAAGAATTATTGACGCTCACAGATTTTTTAGAGGTGACCTTACAGAAGGTCCCTCTATTTTTTCATTCTACACCTCGAAGGATGAATATCTTTAATTAGATATTCATCCTTTTGTATTTTATACCCAACGGAATTCAGGAATGTTCCAATAGACAAATTGATTAGTCCAACCACTATTAATAGAAAAGTCCTTATTTGTTTTTGTCAAATAAGGACTTCAGAGATTTTTTTACAGATTGAGAGGTCTAAGGTTTTATGACAGCACTGCCTTGTCTAGTTGCTGTTAACAATGCTGGTTTGTCTAAGACAATACCCACATTTGAATTTTGATCGGCGTCATACATTCCTGGTTTAAATACGATCACATCCTTGGTCACACCATCAAGTTGATTAAAGGCACAATGAGCATCTTCAAACGGAACATCTGGTTTGCCATTGCAACCACACGGAGATCCACCTGGCAATATGTTACAAGGGTCTGGATCATTATCATCTACATAAAATGCAACACCTGATGTGACGTCAGTTCTGCTTGTAAAATTAACCAATGTTTGGTGCCATTTATCCAATTGACATTCCGTAAGCACTACTCGACTTTCACCTTGATTTCGAATTTGTGACATAATATTATTAAAGGTATCATCAACCAAACGTTGGTTTGCAGCACTCAATTGATTATAATTTACTCCAAAATTTTGTACCGCAATTGTATTTAGATCCCAACTTGAGTCGTCTAACAATGTCGTGCCACATGATGCGTCCGCTGTGTGAAAGAGATTAAAAAAGTGGCCAATTTCATGCAACAATACTTCTGGTTCATCTGCTCTTCTATGGTCAATTAATATCCCTTCGTCGTGATCTGTATTAAATGCAAAAGAGCATATACCGTTTTGAACTTGAGTTCTACTATAATACACATTAATCATGTCTGATCTCCATTGGAACGCACTAGGAAACATTTGTGCAGCATCTTCCAATTCTGTGATCAGTCCTGCATCAATACGATGGTCGGAGGATGTACCGTTGAATTGATTTGAGATTGCCGTACTTAGTGCACCAGATGGTCCGCCAATTTCAACATATTCAAATGGCACAAACTCTATGCCTCTGTTGTATTCGACCATTCGCTCATTTATCCAAAGAAAGGCACTATCAAATTTTTCATTAGTCAAAATTTCATCCGGTCTGTTGCCATTAACGTCAAGTATGATTTTTATACTCACCCTGATTTCCTGAGAAGAAAGTTGAAACATGCACAACATGCACACTCCAAATACTATGGTTTTTATTGTGTTCATGCTATTATTATTGAAGGTTAACTAAAACGAGCACGAATCCATTTTCATCTGGACTTGTCATAGCTTTGCCGATAACTGATCCATAAGACTGTTTTTTCTTGGTCGCTTTCATTGCATGTCCAGCTATCTCTGATGTCGTCAACATATCTCCAGGTTGAATTTTACCATTGATGTCTGTAGAAGCTACATACACTCTACCTGAAAGCGCTACTGGATAATCACCGTTGGCTATTGTGCCATCTTGTCCCATCAACATCCCTGGATTGATGCCATTAGCTCCGGAAATAATGCCGACTACTTTTTTATCATAAGCTTGGTCTGCAATTTTCAATGCCCCAGCTTTATCCGGGTTTATAGTGACAACAAAACCAGGTGTCGCTACTAGATCGACAGTAGATTCTACTTCAAATTTCTCTGCAAAGTCTGACCCATTTAGTTCTATTTCATCAACGATGATTCTTGAGTTAAGGGATGGATCAGAAAAGAATTCCCACTCACCAGTATTTTCTAGATATCTCATTCTTGAATCACCATTCAGTGCAACGAGAAATCTGTAATCATTTGGATCGCCAATCCTAGCCGCTATTGTCCAATGTTGTAATTCGTTATTGGCATCAAATAAGTTGTTTTCATTGAGAAATCTAAATCGTGTAAAGTCTGTAACTGTACCAGTCTCGACTAACGTCAATTGTGGTAGATCAGGACTAGAATCACTGTAAACACCTAGCTTGCCAACTTGATCAGCCATGTTTGTTGGGTCAATAGCAACCCCGTTAGTTGCACCATCTAATGTCAAAATTCTTGCTGCAGAAGAAGGATTTGTCGTATTGCCCCAACCAAAAACCATAGATGCATTCGTGCCAGCAGTATTACTTGGATCCGCCGAAATTATAAATCGGTTATTTGCAAATTGATCATTACTGAATGTCAATATCGAAGGACCATCAGAAGCCTCATGAAGCTGTAATGTAGCATCATCAATGCTTGCATTATGTTCAATCATACTTTGCTGTGCATGCATCCCAACACAGATAACACTTAAAATTAAAATAGAAATTGTTTTCATAATATGGATTTTAAATTTTTTTATAATAATTATAGAAATTGCTATGGACGTCCCTCATTTTGAAAGCCAAAAGAATCATCCATTGTTTGATTTTTATTTTTTGGAAGCTAGCTAGTAGTTAAGTCAAATTTCTGTTTCTCTCCATTGGGAATTGTCTTCATGTTTAATATTGGTTTCTAATAATTTCCGTTGAATTTCAAGTAGTTCGACAAACACATCATTTAGCTTGGTTTCAAACTGTTTGTTTAGTTTGCTTTGATGCTCAATCAATTTGTCAGCATCATTTATTATTTGAAGTAGTTCGTGTACCATGACTCAAATATGAAGACAAAGAAAGTTGCTTTTCCTACACATTTGTGTAGTTGTTGAATATCGCACAGGAGACTTGGCGCTTAGATTACTAACTTAATCGCGATGCCAATTCTGCCCTGCCTGCCAAATTGAATTTTGAATAAATATTTTTGACATGATATTTGACAGTATTCACAGAAATAAAGTTGTCTGTTGCAATCTGTTTATAGGATTTCCCATTTTGCAATTGTGTAATGATCAAAAATTCTTGTTCAGTTATCGAGCCATTCAATTTCAATTCGATTTGTTCTTTGTTTAGTGAGTTTGTTTTTTGCGAACGCTCGAAATTAGAGATTGCCATTTTTATAGACGTCAGCAAAGTTCTGTCTTGAAAAGGTTTGACAAGGAATCCATAAGGAGCGTAGCGCTGAGCCTCTGTTAGGGTTTTTTCATCATCAAAGGACGTCAAAAATAAATAGGGAATTTTATAATGATCATGTATGTGTTCTGCGACATCTATTCCTGTCAAATGGCCAGCTAAGTTGATATCAAGCATAGCAAAATCTGGCTTTCTAGTACTCAACATATCTAATGCGTCTTCCCCTCTATGGGCAATACCAATGACAGTATAGCCTTCACTGACGAGTAAATCTTGAATATCTGCAGCAATGATTGGTTCGTCTTCAACAATTAAAATCTTAAACACCTTGATCAATAATTTTATAGTCTTTAATGTATAATCTGACTGTAGTGCCTGACATGTTTACAAATTCAAAAGTGCAATCAAGTTTTTTCTTGAATGCATTTATCAATGAATGGCCAAATCCATCACGGCTCACCATCGTTTCACTATCAGGCAATCCAATACCATTATCTGAGACGATTAATTCAAGCACACGTTCATTTTGCTTCAAGCTTACATTTATTAGACCTGTACGTTCGTCTGGGAATGCATACTTAAGTGCATTTGTCACTAACTCATTTATAATCAGGCCCAAAGGAATGATGGTTTCTATATCCAAAAGTAATGCTTGGATATCTGTGGTGATATCAACTCTATTGTTCTCACCAAATGAACGCAATAAATCCTGACAAAGTGAATGGATGTACTGATCTGCTTTTACTCCTGAACTATTATTTCCTTTATATAAATTTTGGTGAATCAAAGCCATGCTATGGACCCTTGATTTACTTTCATCTAAAGCTTCTTTAGCTGTTACATCTCTCGTTTTTCGAGATTGGATAGCTAATAGCGAAGAAATAACTTGCAAATTGTTTTTTACTCTATGGTGAATTTCTTTAAGCAATAGTTCTTTATCATCTAAAGCTTGCTTGATAGAATTCTTTTGGTCAGAAATAGTTCGATTTTGTTTGCTTAAGCGAAATATTAATAGTCCTAACCCAACCAATGCTGAAATGCCGATCCCAATGATTGTCTTTTGTCTATTTATCTGCGTATTCTTCAACTCTTGCGTGAGATGTAGCGTTTCGATATCTTTTTCTTTTTAATGGAAATACTTCAGGAGCACCCTATAATTCTTGGGGCAGAAATCAATTTTGGAGCGTTCCAGTAATGTATAGCTATGATCCTAGACACTTTTTTGTTAAAACAGATGTACTAAGTCCACGTCTTACTAGTATTACAACGCCAACTACAACTGTAGATTTCATCGCAACAGTAAACCGAGAGGATTTAGATGGCTCCGCTAAAAGGCTTGAAGCCATCGAAATTGAAACTGGGATGACAGCTAATGAATATTGTAAAAAATTCAACTTTCAATATGATTATTTCAGAGATGAAGATGCGACAGTCTCAAATAGATCAGAAAGCAATAGATTAAAATTGAAATCTGTGAATGAAAGCTCTTGCGAAACAACTCCTAGTATAACTATACCACCATATTCATTTGATTATATTAGTAGTCAATTTTTAAATAATGATGGCACTCAATTCCTTCCTCAACGACTTGATAAAGGTATTGATCATTGGGGTTTTTATAATGGGAAGAGTGGAATAAACAATAATCTGATTGCGAATATTCCCCATACAGAAGTCATGTTACCAGATGGAACTATTATAGATGAAGGTTCTGCAGATCGTGATCCGAGTACAACTTTTTCCAAATTTGGAACATTAGAGAAGATCACATATCCAACAGGCGGAAATACTCAATTTGAATACGAATCAAATAAATATCCAGGTGTACCTGATACTGATATTGAAGTAATTGCCCCTGCTCTAAAAAGCTGTGAAGCTCCTTTGGAAGAATATTGTTGTGGGAATAAAGAGATGATTTCTGACTATGATATTAACTTTGCTACTACTGCAGAAATTATAAAGGCTCATTTTTCATATGATCTTGTGAGCATCCAAGATGATTTAGCGGATGGAATTGAAGATTGCACAAACCCTGATACTGAGATAATAATTCGTCTATACAATGCAAATAATCCAAACAATTTAATCCAAATCGGAAGCCCATATACATATGTTCTCCAAAGTTTTGAAACAGAAACTCATTCAGAGGATATCCCAATAAGCACCACATTTGGTGCACTGAGTACAAACATAAACTATAGGTTTGGAATTGAAACTCAAAATGGCTTTGGAAGACTTATTGTTAAATTCATTGGATCAAACTCTAATGAAATAATTGCTGGTGGATTAAGAATTAAAAAAATTACTCAGCATGATGGAATATCAACTGCTAATGATATAGTTAGACAGTATGAATACTACGATGAAGGAACTACTAAATCAAGTGGAAAACTATTCCAGGAGTCTGAATATGTTACTTCTTTGAATAGTACCACAGTAATAAATGATATTTCATGGGTAGGTTCAATTAATGTTGAAACGGCAATTTTCAAAACTGAAAGTAAATTCTCACTCCAAGACTATGATGGAAGATTAATTGGTTATGAAACTGTCACCGAATTCTATGGAGATACAAAAGCTGAAAATGGTTATAGAGTATTCAAGTATGAAGAACATAGTAACAATGTTCCAGGGTTTTTTCCAAGACCTCCCATTCCTTATAATGATCATGCAGGAAATCTCTTATTAAGCAAGGATTTCAAGGCCATTAATAACACAGTTTTTGAATTAGAAGCCAAAGAGACAATCACTCCCGTGTTTTTCGATGTAGAAAGCACTAGTTCTAAAATGTTTAAAATATCTCCAATTTTATCATGTCCAAATGATCAATTTCCTTTTTACCATTACACTGTATATAATATCTATAGCACAAATCCATTTCGACTAAACTCGGTTGTTTCATACCTGGACGGGGTAGAAACTACAACATCATATACTTATGATTCTCAAAATAGATATTTAGCTCCCCAAACTGTGACAATGACTAATTCTGATGGATTGGACTACATTACTTCTTATGGATATCCCTATGAATACCTGACAGATGCAGAAAATGTAAATGATGGTAATATAGATGAATCATTAGGTAATGAAATGATCGATAAAAACATATTGTATCCTGCATGGAGGACAGAAAATTTTGTTGGCACAACTACTCTCGATAATAAAGTTGATGGTGTTAGAAAAGTATGGGCTGAATTTGGTAACGAAATATATCCTGAACGTATTTTCAGATATGAAAATACTTTTAATGCAGATGGTTCTGACGTTTCCGGCACTGATTGGGATTTACAATTAACATACAACAATTATGATACAAATACTGGTCTACCTTCAATAATTCACTATGCTCATTGGAACTCTAGCGGTTCTCCAATAGACCATGAACTGACATGGACTAGTACTGGAAAATTATTAACTGACACATGGATTAATTATACTAAAACATATGAATATCATAATGGAACGGACTTATTGATGAAATCAACTGCTGTTGATGGTACGTCTAGCACATTCGAATACGATAAACTTTTTAGACCATATACTATAACTGACAATGAGAGGAATACTGTTCAGAAATTTGATTATTTCTATGGTGTAAATGGATCAATTAGAAGTTATGTTGAATCATCTATGAGCTATCCAACACTTGGTACTACCCCAAGAACACTTACAGATCGGACCTATGTTGATGGTCTTGGTCGAATAATAGAAATTAACAAATTTGCACAAGGTCCGACCATTAATTCAACTATTGTTATAAGCAAGTCATATGATAATCAGAATAGATTAAAATTTGAGTATGAACCACGGGCGGTAGTTAATAATAATAACTCATTCGAAGGTGCTTCTGGTGATTATACTGAGTATCAATATTATCAAAGTCCGTTAAATCGAAAGTCAAGGGTAATAAGTCCAGAAACATGGTTGACTACAGAATATTCATATTCCTCTAATAACGGTACTGAGTCATCAGGGTTTAGTTTAAATGAACTAAACAAAACGACAGTTACAGACGCAAATATGAATAAGATAGAAACCTTTGTAGATAAAAGGGGCAGGCAAGTAGTATCAAAACAATTTGATGGCAATATACAACACTCAACCTATCAATATTACGACAAAAAAGATCGGTTAACTATGATAAGACCTCCTGATGCTACTGTCATGGATACAGATCTATTATTTACCAAATTATATGCTGGTAATGATTTATTAATTGAAGAACATACGCCTGGAATGGGGCTTACAAAGTATTTCAATGACAGAAGAGGTCTGATTATTTATAAACAAGATCCATATATGAGAGCTTCTGATCCAAGTGTGAACTTATTTCTTTCCAGCTTATACGATAATTATGGAAGAAAAACCTCTGAAGGGTGGATAGTGAAAAACAATGTTACAAATGACACAGACATTAATGGAGCGGTTACAGAGAACTGTCTTGTTAAAATTTATGGAGATGGAACGGCTCCAATTGAAATTGATAAAGTCGTTACAGAAATTGTGGATGCAATAGACAATTCGCCTTTGCCAGGTATAGGTGGTAGCAGAGCTTATAATTTTAACTATACATATAATTCAGTCGGCCTACTCGAAAGTAAATCATATAATCATATTCAAGATCCTTCTCTTAATAGTTTCAAGGAGAACTATATTTACGATAGTGCTGATAATTTGGTGCGAGAAGGATTTGACTTTACAAAATCATCCAGCGAAGATCTTAAGTTCAATTTTAGATCAGATTATGATCATGCTGGTCGGTTGAGGTTAAAAGCGTTTGGCCAAGGATTAACTGCACAACAGAATGTCTTATGCACTTATGAATATGACGAAAAGAATTTAGTTAGTGAATTAGATATTGGAGATGGCATAGAAAGAATAGCATATACTTATCTAGATAATCGATTGCCTGAAACGCAAATGAGTCTTAATTTTAGTTGTCGTTTATTCTATGATGATACGTCCAATAGTCAAGTTAGTAGAAAGAATGGTGATATAAGTAGTTGGGAATGGACTAATTCAAATGGTTCATTTTACTATAATTTCACTTATGATGGTTTAAATAGATTGAAGACTGCAAATAGAAATAATAGCGCTACCAATTCTTTTTCGTCAAATTATTCATATGACAAGAGGGGGAATCTGCAAACATTAGTAAGAAGAGGTGAAACAGGACATATTATTGATAATTTAGATTATGAATACACTTTAGGTAACAGGCTAGCTAATATCGAAGATCGAGGACACAGTAGTTTCATTGAAGATGGGTTTAAAGGTGAAAGTAATCAAGCAAAAACATATTTGTACGATGCGAATGGTAATATACGTTATGATGGAAGCAGAAGGCTTCAAACAAAGTACAACTATATAAACCTGCCTTATGAAGTCCGATTAAACAATCAAAATCTTTTAAAATATGAATATGATTTTAATGGAAGATTGATGAGGATTGTAGAAAAAGTAGGTAATCAAACAAAAAATATAGATTATGTAGGACCTATAGAATACGAAGATAATCAGATTAGAAGAATAAATCATGACCATGGATTTATCGAGTTTACAGGCATTAATCCAAATTCTGTTTTTCTAACTGGTCCCGAGCCTTTAAACCAAGATGAATATTATACAAGAATAACAAGTGATGAAAATATCATAAATGGAGCAGATGTTAACTATTGGGGCATTGATTTTATTGAATTAATTCATCCATTTGAAGTAGAGCAAAGTGCAGAATTTTTAGCTGATTTTAAACCCTATGGTGGTGAAAATCATGTCTGGTTTATAAAAGATCACAAAGAAAATGTCAGAGTATTGCTAGATGACGATGGAAATGTCATAGAAAATATGGACTATTATCCTTTCAATCTTAGGTGGAATTATACTTCTGATCCATCTTATGAATGGAATACTGTTGGGGCACTAGAGCAAAAAGGGTTTGCTCAACATTTGGATTTGATGTCATTTAGGATGTGTGATAGAAGTACAGGTAGATTTATAAATGTCGA
>CALLFA010000194.1 GCA_937997635.1 uncultured Saprospiraceae bacterium
TTCGGAAGAGGAGGAAGAAACAGAAGAGCCTAAAATAATAGAACGAGAAATCATCATCAAGTTTAATTCAGGGACAATCATCAGTAGGTGGATGAAGGGATACAAAGAATATCAAATGTATGTCAAGAAACCATTGGACGATTCTAAGCGAACTTGGATTGTACAATACAACCCTCGATTGGTAAGTCCGCAAGTGTTGCTGCATAAAGTCCAATCGGATCCTGGGGTGGATTCTGCTGAATTTAATCGGGAGACGGAGGCTAGGTAGGTTTGGCTTTTAGTTGATGGTTGATGGTCGATAGTTTTTTAGTTGATGGTTTTTAGTCGATAGTTTTTAGTTGATGGTCCATAGTTTTTAGTTAGTTGCTTTCAGGATTAATATTTTTAGAGTGGATAGAGACGACAATATCAAAAAGCTGAGGCCTTTAATTCCTGGGCTAGAGGGGAGATCTTACAATAATGATGTTGAAAAATTTCAGAGTGAGGTGTTACGGCCGATTGCAAAATATCAACATACATTAATTGTAAAAGTGTTTAAGTCTTATTTGACTAAATACAAATTAACTCTTGCTGGAAAATCAGCTCAAGATCAAGCAGGTATAATTACACATGCCATGAAGACCAACAAAGAACTTAAATCTTTTTATCAAGGGTTGATCTCTTCAATGATGACAGATGAAGAATTTGATGTTTATATGATTCATCGGTCTGAAGTAAACAAACGGATGACGGCATTATTAAGTCAACGACTAGTCTCGTCGTTATAGCAGATTCTAAACTCTTGAGGCGGGCGCCTGCAAGGACTAAGCGCGTCGCTGTAGGCGTCTCGCCTCAGCAACATCAAGACAGCCTTATCAAAACAAAAAACAGTTCCGTAAGTCTTTAGGTGGGACGCCTGTAAGGACCAAGCACGTCGCTGTAGGCGTCTCGCTTCAGCAACATCGAGACAGCCGGATCAAAACAAAAAACAGTTTTGCAACTCTTGAGGCGGGACGCCTGCAAGGACTAAGCGCGTCGCTGTAGGCGTCTCGCCTCAGCAACATCAAGACAGCCTTATCAAAACAAAAATCAGTTTCGTAACTCTTGAGGCGGGACGCCTGTAAGGACCAAGCGCGTCGCTGTAGGCGTCTCGCCTCAGCAACATCCAGACAGCCCTCAGGAGAGCAAAAAATCAGTTTCGTAACTCTTTAGGCGGGACGCCTGCAAGGACCAAGCACGTCGCTGTAGGCGTCTCGCCTCAGCAACATCGAGACAGCCTCATCAAAACAAAAAACAGTTTCGTAACTCTTGAGGCGGGACGCCTTCAAGGACTAAGCATTTACGTACATCACCTCCTTAACGGCTTTGACAATTTTAGCGGCATTCGGCATGTATTCTTCTACTAGCGTTGGTGCATATGGCAGAGAAGTATCGGCAGCATTGATTCTTGTCACTGGTGCATCAAGATAATCAAAAGCATACTTCTGAACTCGGTATGCCACTTCAGAAGAGACACCAGCAAATGGCCATGCTTCATCTACTACGACGAGTCGATTTGTTTTCTTCACGGACTCTACGATGGTCTCTATATCAAGCGGTCTTATCGTACGAAGATCTATGACTTCTGCACTGATATTTTCTCCTTGTAAAATCTTTGCCGCTTCTTTGACAAGTTCCATTGATTTGTTGTAAGAGACTATGGTAACATCAGTACCTTCGCTTCTGACAGCTGCTTTACCTATCGGCACCAGGTATTCTCCTTCAGGTACTTCTCCTTTTAAAGCGTACATGACTTCTGATTCCATAAAGCAAATGGGATCGTCATCACGAATTGCTGACTTTAACAGACCCTTCGCATCAGCTGGATCAACTATAGAAATCACTTTTAGTCCTGGCGTATTTGCCATCCAAGATTCAAATGTTTGTGAATGCTGTTGTGCCAATTGTCCAGCAGCTCCAGAGGGACCGCGAAAAACAATTGGACACTTAAATTGACCGGCAGATTGAGATAAGGTTTTTGCTGCGTTATTTACAATTTGGTCAAACGCCAATATGGCAAAGTTCCAAGTCATGAATTCTACGATGGGTCTAAGGCCGTTCATTGCTGCACCAACACCTAAGCCGGCAAATCCAAGCTCTGTAATGGGTGTATCTATCACTCTCTCTGGACCAAATTCGTCCAACATGCCTTTACTGACTTTGTAAGCGCCATTGTACTCAGCTACTTCTTCTCCCATTAAGAACACATCTTTATCTAGACGCATTTCTTCAGACATCGCTTCTCTTAGGGAATCTCTTAATGTGATTTCTCTACTCATGTTTTCTAAGGTTTCGCCGTAAAATTACATAAACATTATGGAGTTGTGCCAACTGTCCACGTATTGTTTTCTCTGTTTGTGTCTATCATTCGAAATTCGGGATCAATTTCTACCTTCTCCACTTCCTTATTTACTTCAATTGTATAAACGGGGTGAGTCCACGGCCAGTCAGGTATATAGGAGAATGTTCGGATGTTGTCTTTACCCTTTTCTCCTCTCATTATTCTCAATGGGATATTGAATAACTCTGCTGTTCCATCTTTGTATCTAACCAACACATCTAATGGCATAGGCATGGTTCCTTCATTTACCAAAAGGACCTTATACTTACCTGCACTGTCTCCTTCCACATCATAGACTGCATAGTCTGGGTGGTGAGTAGTATTTATCCAATATTCTTTATACCAATCTAATTCAAGACCAGATGTTTTCTCCATGACTCGAATAAAATCATTAGGATTCGGATGTTTAAATTTCCAAGTATTAAAATAACGATGTAAGCCTTTTGCGAACGGCTCCTCTCCCATTATGTATTCCAACTGTCTCATAAAGATTGACCCTTTTGTATAAGACCCCACACCATATGCTCTATTCGAAGAGAAATGGTCTGCATGAGTTGAAAGGGGTTCGTCTCTGCCAGATTCCACAAAAGAAAGATAACCATTGTATGTACCTTCAAATGGACTTGGTGAAGGTTTTGAGGCACCTAGCATACCAAGTTTACGCAGATGATTCATCGTTTCTGTAGATCCAAATGAAGTAAAGCCCTCATCCATCCAAGCATACAACGATTCATTGGTACCAAGCACCATTTGATACCAGCTATGCATCCATTCGTGAACTGACACACCCACTAAACTACCCAGCTGTCTGAAACCAGTAATGAACGTTAACATGGGATATTCCATTCCACCATCACCTCCTTGTACAAAATTGTATACTGGGTACGGATATTTACCAAATCGACCATTCATATACTTTAAGGCTTCGTCCATAATCTCGGGCAACTTCTCCCAATTCTCATTTGTTCTTTGCCCAGGCTGATATACGAAATACATCATGGTACCATTGTATGCTCTTTTAGAAACAACCTTATAATCTCGATCAGCTCCCCATGCAAAATCATGCACATTCTTGGCAACGAATCTCCATGACTTTTTGCCATTAGTCACTTTTACTCCGCTGTCGCTCGCTGCATAACCTGCTCCCACTTCATTTGGGTTTTGAATTTCCCCAGACGCAGCAACTACATAATCCTCAGGTATGTGAATGGTCACATCAAAATTGCCCCACACGCCATGAAATTCTCTTCCGATATATGGATTGGCATGCCAACCTTGATAATCGTATTCGCTCAACTTTGGATACCATTGTGACATGGTATAATCGATACCTTCCGCATTGTCTCTTCCAGATCTTCTAATCTGCACCGGCACTTGCGCGTGAAAGTCCATCTGCAAGGTTGTTGTTTGACCTGGCATAATTGCTTTCGCCAATGCCACTTCTAATATGGTACCTTCTACCCTGTAGATTGTTGGTTGTCCATCTTGAGTCAAGCTTTTGATCTGGTGATAACCTATTTCTTCAGGTGTCAATTGGGATATTCTTGTTGATACTCTACGATCTGGATCAACGATCGTGCGAGATCGAATGTCCATCATGCTGTTTGGCTGGAAAGCATTAAAATACAAGTGATAATATACCTTTTTCAATGTGTCAGGTGAGTTATTGGTATACTCAATTGTTTGTTTTCCATCGAACTGATGTTTGGAGACATCCATATCTATATCCATCGTATAATTGACATGTTGCTGCCATCTGTCTGCTCCTTGCCCGTGTACTGCACTAAATGCTAGTATTCCCAGTAAAAAATATATGTATTTCATTATGTGTATTTGCTCGTGTGATTTATGCATAAGGTATGTCCTCTTTAACGGTAAAAGACCACCCAAAATTCCGTTTAGCTAGTAAGATAAAGACAATTCCTGCAATGACTATCAGAACGACCATTGCTTCGGCATTCATTTCAGTCATTTTCCATACGGAATCTGTCTGTATCACTCCTCCTTCATAACCTACAAAAATTGCCCCATAAATATTCATAGCTGCATGCATCCCTAAGGCAAGCTCTAACCGATCATCCAACATTGTGACAATCCCAAGCAGTAGTCCTGCTAAAAAATAATAAGTCATCATAATGCCAAATCCAAACTGTTCTATCTCTGGATTGGTGCTGTGAACGATCATAAATAACAGTGACGTGATGACTACAACAACCCATTTATTGGCAATGACATTATACAGTCCCTGCAATAAATATCCTCTAAAAAACAACTCTTCAAAACTCGTCTGGATAGGTAGAATCAGCAGACTGATGGCAAGTAATCTAAGAAATGCTTTAGGGTTGAATGTATAGGTATATATACTCGGATTCATCACATACAATACCAATTCACCTACAGCCATAAGTGTCATCCATACGATAAATCCAAATGCAAATCGTCTAAAATCTAGGCGATTATCTGCTGAGATAAGTGTTGTAAATGTCTTTTTGTGTAAAAATGTAACTGCCATCCATAATGCGATGAATGCTGCAACAAACATAAGAAGCATCAAAAATAATCCCAGATTACTTGACATACCGATTGATGCAAAATCAGGATTTGCAAAGAAGTCGTTTATTGTTAATGTACTATTATTGACATCCAAATGGTGATTAACTGCAGACATTAAAGGAAATTGTCCAAGTGTATAAGCAAACAGAATTAAAAAAACAGTTACCAGATATAGTACCACATTATTATTTCCACTTCTGCCTTGGATAAAAAACATTGTTTACGATTACTTGGCTTGCAAAATACACATAGCTAATCCGATTATGAAAAAGAATATAATGATTATCAATTCTGACTACAATTATAATTATCAAACTAGCCGCTTATATTTACAAAGCAAATCAAAAATCAACACATGGCAGTTCCTAATGGCATTTACGCTCCTATACTCACACCAGTCACTTCAAGTCTTGACATTGATTTAGAATTACTCATAGAACACGCAAATTTTCTTCTCGACAATGGCGCAACTGGCATTGCGTATCTGGGTACTACTGGTGAGGCAAATTCTTTTTCATTTCAACAAAAAAAAGAACTCATAAAAGCAGTTGGGGATACTAATCTCCATCTCGATAAAACGATGATTGGTTCAGGGTGTGCCTCTATTAAAGAAACGATCGAACTCACAAAGTATGCCGTTGATCATGGACTGACACACAGTTTGATGTTGCCACCATTCTATTACAAAATTGTAACTGACACTGCTTTGGTAGATTATTATTCGCAGGTCATAGAGTCAGTCAATGATGACAGGCTTCAAATCTATATGTATCACTATCCTAAAATGAGTACAGTACCTTTGTCCATTTCAGTGATGCAGCAATTGGTAAAAAAATATCCCTCTGTCGTTGTCGGCATGAAAGATTCTACTGGAGATTTTGACAGCACTAAATCCTATCTTGAAACTATGCCTTCCAATTTTCAAGTCTTTCCAGGTACAGAAAATCTGCTGGCGACTACGATGCCATTGGGAGCTGCTGGCTGTATATCTGCAACGATGAATGTTTCGACTAAACTCATTCATCAGACATATGAAAAATGTGCACAAGGTCATTCTGTAGAAGAAGAACAAGCATTGATTACAAAGCGAAGAGCAGCATTTGCTGGCTTATCCTATCCGGGCGCATTGAAAGGGTATTTGGCACATAAAAACAATGACGCCAGATGGCAGGGAGTGATGCCTCCGAATGAGTTATTGGGTAAAGAGAAGGTGATGGAGATTGTTGGGGTATTGGATGGCTTGAGTTGAGATTGTGTCGCTGTAGGCTTCCAGCCTCAGCAAAAAAGAGATATTTTTTTTAGCCTTTGGGCAGGGACGTCTTTTTAGCTTTGAAGCGAGGATGTCTTTTGAAAACCTTGAGGCGGGACGCCTACAAGGACGGAAAGCGCGTCGCTGAAGGCTTCTAGCCTCAGCAAAAAAAGAGGCATTCTTTTTCAGCCTTGAGGGGGGACGTGTTCGAACCCTAGAAGCGGGGGCACCTATCCTCAGGCACACCTTGATCGGAGGTCTACTGAATCGGAAATGACCATCTTATTTGTAAAATGCTCACACCTCTCTCCAAAAGTGTGATCGCAACATCTCCAGACTTTTAGGACATTCAACCAAGGCATCGCCTTTGCCTTCATACTCCAATGAAATGTAGCCCTTATAATCATGCTGACGCATCAACTCTCCTACCCTGGCATAATCAATATCTAGTTCATACCATTTACCACCACCATAATAAGTCTTTGCTTGGACGAGAACTGTTTTGGGTGCCATCAATTCATATTGTTGATATTGGTCTTCTAGGAAGTTGCCGGTATCTAAAGTGACTTGCAGCCACGGTGAATTAATCTCTTCTACAATTCGCATAACTGCCTTGGCTGTGCGTCCAATTCCCCAATGATTTTCCAAACCTAAAACCACACCACACTTTTCTGCAGTAGGCAAACATTTTTCAATGGAGTCGATCACCCACTTAAAGCCATCTTCTTCCGTATACCCTTCTATTGGTGGCTCTATTCCTTTATTCGCCATCAAGACATCAAAGTTTTTTGAGGTTCCCCATCGACCTGTATTAAGCCTCATGGTAGGAATGCCCAAGGCATAAGCCAATTCTAACTGATGAATGGTTTTGGCAATATTTTCGTCTCTATATGCTTTATCAGGACGGACATAGCCTTGATGTGTAGAAAACCCATACAAGTCCAAACCTGCATGAAGCGCTAATCGTTTTAATTTTTGGAGGTAAGCATTCTCTTCTGAGTTCATTTGAACAAGGAGGAGTTCTATGCCATCAAAGCCCATCCGTGCGGATTGCTCTATGCAATACTCCATTGTAACATTATCTCTATTGCCATTGAATCGCCAAAATGAATATGTCGACGTACCAATCGGATTGTGTTTTTTAGTTGTCTTTGTTTGATTAGAATGTTGCCTGACAAAGGAATTAGAAACCAGTGCGCTTGCTCCTGCAACTGAAGCTGCTTTTTTTAGAATGGTACGTCTATTCATATTGAATATTTAGTGGTTAAAAATTATCGCATTGTAAAGTAAGAAATAGTATTTTGAAGTGGAAGTGTGAGTCGCTGTATGTGTCCCAATCAGCAGAAGAAAAGTGCGGAGGAGTCTCTTACTTTAATTAAACACAAAACATTACATTATTTATACGCTCGCACATTCATCCAAAAGCCTTCACGCCAATAGATGTCCATATTTGAAAAACCAGCTTCCAACAACCAGCTCTTTTGATCTTCAAATCGACTAGGTCGGTCAAAGGCCTCATAATGTTCTTTTAACCACAGCCATTTATCTTCGTTTGCATATTTAAGTATAAATTCTTTCCATTCTTGCAACAATTGCTGATGCTCTGAATCAGTCTTGTTGATGCAAAGATCTGAGAAAGAGAAGACACCATTATGCTTCAATGTTTGGTAAAGCTTGTGAAATAGTTGTTTCTTTTCATTGGCATCGCAATGATGTAAACTAAATCCAGCTATAATGTAATCGTATTTAGATTCTCCATACTCATAGTCACTAAAATATGATTCAATAGAATTGGTGTTGTATCCTTCAAATCTCTTCTCAGCTATTGACAACATTTCAGGTGAAGCATCAAGCATGGTGTATTGTGCATTGGGAAACACTGGCAACACTTCTGCCATAGAATTGCCATTGCCTACACCAAGATCAAGTATATGTTCAGGGTGAAAATCCTTTTTGACACCAGTCCGAAAGCAGGACATCAATTTCAGATAGTGCGGTACGACATTAGTCATATCCTCTGTATAGTTAGATGAAAAGGCGTCGAATTCTTTCGAAATATTATCCTGAATATGAGAAGTCATGCTCCTAATTTAAGGAACTTGTATCAATAGGCATTGGAGATGGAGCTGGAACTGGTTTATTTTTCTGTTTTTTATGATAGGTCTCTTCAATCAAGACTTTTAGAGCGTCCTCTTGCTTTTTTGTCTCCTCTTCTATTTTCCAATTAAAAAAGTGAAACATAGAACGGAGAAATGTGGTATTGCCTTTGTAATTATTAATGGTATTTACAATTGTCATAGTATCTCCTTGATTTCTAAACTCAACTTCAGTATTGCCTGTAAGCATCGAATTTGAGTAATCCATAGCAAAGCTTGAATAAGGATCAAAGTCAGTCACTGTCTCAAACATTTTAGTCTCTTTCCCATTTTGAGCGTCCAGGATCAATTCATATTTGGCACCAACTGTATTTTTCTTTCCAGATACTACGTCAAACTGTTTTAAGCCTGGCATCCATTCTTTCATTAAATTCTCATCGTGATACACATTCCACGCATGGTCGATAGGCGCATTTACATGAAGTTCAGAAGAAGTTTCTTGTCCAGGGCTAATTATACCTATCAGAACAAATAATATGGCCGAAAGCACCAAAACACCTATAACGATTAAGAAAGTCTTCATATTAACAGATCAATAGTCAAAAGTATGAAAAGTCAGTCACTTTGGGGGATTTGTAGTGCTCTGTAGATGATCAATCCAGAAACTTAGCAGTCTTATCGAAAGTAAGGAGCACAGTATCTACAAAATTGTACCTTTGCGCGGATTTTCACATCTGAAAAATATGGATAAGAATCAAATTGTCGGCTTTGTCCTCATCTTATTGATCGTTATTGGTTGGTCAGTTATCACAACCCCAAGCGCGGAAGAGATAGAACGGCAGAAATATCTGCAAGATTCAATAAAACAAGCTGAATTGGCTTTAGAGCAAACTCAACTAAATACTGAATCTGCATCTAGCCTCATTAATGATAATCAGGATATAGCTGACTCAGTATTGATTCAACAACGCGGACAAGATTATGGTATTTTTGCTTCAAATAGTGTTGGAGAAGAACAGTTCTATACGCTTGAAAATGAGTTGATTAAACTAAAGTTTTCCAACAAAGGTGGCATCATAAAAGAAGCTGTCTTAAAAGAACACAAAAAGATAGTAAAAGCTGAAGATGGCACAGAAGTAAAGGTGGATTTGAAACTATTGGAAGACGAGAAAAATAGGTTTGAATACATATTACCCATTGGCGGTAAGCAAGTCAGCACCATGGACCTCTTTTTTGAAAGCACTGAGTCCGCAGGTAATTCAATATCGTTTGTGGCTAATGCTGGTAGCGGATCCATTATTCAAAAATATACACTAGATTCTGACTCTTATAGTGTTGATTATGATATCCAGTTTTCAGGCTTACAAAACAGTATAGATAGGAATATCGATAAAATCCAATTTCGTTGGCTGAATTACTTAGATAAGTTAGAGCTGAATGAAACTTTTGAGAAATTCTACACCACCACGTATTACAAAGAAGTCGGAGAAGATTCTGATTATTGCAGTTGTAGAGGCGATGACGAAGAGGAAGAAGAAGACAAATCACTAAAGTGGGTGTCTGGAGTCAATCAATTTTTCAATACTTCCTTGATCTCTAAAGATGTGCCTTTTGATGGAGGTAATTTTGAGGTGAAGATGATGGACGAGGATAGTGATGACATTAAGCTATTAAGCACAACCTTAGGCATACCATTCCAACACAATTCAACTGAAAAATTTGGGATGGACTTATTTATTGGTCCTAATGATTTTCAAAGACTTAAAAGTTACAACAATGGTTTGGAAGAGATCATCCCTTATGGTCGAAGCATATTTGGAACAATCAATCGATATTTGATACGTCCATTCTTTAACTGGTTGAATAAGTTCATTTCCTCTAAAGGAGTAGTGATCATCGTGCTCATTTTCATTATTAAAATGTTGCTATATCCGTTGATGTACAAGATGCTTCATTCTCAAGCAAAGATGGGTGCCTTAAAACCTGACATCGCAAAGATGACAGAAAAATTTAAGGATGACCCACAGAAAAAGCAGATGGAGACAATGAAACTGTACAGGGAATATGGCGTGAGTCCTCTCGGCGGTTGTATGCCGATGGCCTTGCAAATGCCAATCTGGTATGCCCTGTTCAGGTTCTTTCCTGCAGACATCACATTTAGGCAAGAGCCATTTTTATGGGCTTCTGACTTATCTTCCTATGATGTGTTTTTCAATTTACCATTTACGGTTCCAGCGTTAGGCTCACACATCAGTCTATTCACCATTTTATGGGCTATCAGTACGGTCTTGTATACATTTTACAATACAAAACATATGGACATGTCTGCTAATCCAGCAATGAAATATGTACAGTACTTTATGCCGTTGATGTTCGTGGTCTTTTTTAACAATTATGCCTCTGGTCTGACTTGTTACATGTTCTTCTCCACACTATTCAACATTATCCAGACAGTGGTGACCAAGAAGTTTGTTTTTGATGAAGAAAAGATCAGAAAAGAGCTTCAAAAAGAAAAAGAAAAACCTAAAAAGAAAGGTGGATTTCAAGCTAAATTAGAGGAAGCGATGAAGCAACAACAGAAAGCTGCAGAACAAAGATCTAATACTACTGGTAAGAATACTAAGAATAAAGGCAAAAGAAAATAAGGCTTATGCGTCCTTCTCAGGTCGGTATTATTGGTGCAGGTAAGTTTGGAATCACCATTGCCTCTTTGGTCAGTAAAAATGCAGATGTCATTTTACACACAAGAAATCAAGAGACGCTACAATCCATCAATAACGAACACAGGGTTGGTACGATAGATTTAAATAAAAACATCGTTGCCATCTCAGACCTGCAACAGTTGGCTAGTGAGTGTACCCTAATACTTCCAATGGTTCCATCTACCTCATTTAGAGATATGATGAAAGACATATCCCCATACCTGCGACCGGAGCACATCATGATCCACGGCACAAAAGGCTTGGATATTTTAGGACAATCTCATCAGCTAGATTTTCCAGAAGGATTTCAAGTAGAAGATGTACGTACAATGAGCCAGGTTATTCAAGAAGAAAGTTCTGTTGTAAGAGTCGGCTGTTTATCTGGTCCTAACATATCAACAGAAATACTTGAAGGTCAGCCTACAGCTACAGTAGTTGCTAGCGAATACAATGAAGTCATCAATCTTGGAAAAGAAATATTAGAAAGTAATCAATTTTTTGTTTTCGGCAGCAACTCCATCATCGGTGCAGAATTGGCAGGAGCTCTAAAAAACTATATTGCATTGGGTGCTGGAATATTGGAAGGGCATGGCATGGGGCGCAATATGCAAGCCTTATTGATTACACGAGGCTTACGAGAGATGATACATATATCAAAGTTGTACAACACCGATGTGGATTCATTCTTAGGTACTGCAGGAATCGGAGATTTATTTGCAACAGCGACCAGCAAAGACAGTCGCAACTTCGAAATAGGTATGAAAATAGCAAAAGGGTTGACCATAGCTGATATTCATGCCAGCTTAGAGTATACAGCTGAAGGTGTTAGGACTTTGGCCATCGCCAATCATCTTGCACATAAAATAGACACGACAGCACCAATCACTAAACTGTTATATGCCGTCGTGTTTAAAAATTTCAACTTTGAAAAAGCCATTCAATCGATAATGAGATATCCATTTACGCGGGATGTTGATTTTTTGTGAACCTTGATGGGGCGCTTGTTGGGGCGTTCGCAGGCTCACTCGTTGGGGCGCTCGTAAACTCGCTTGTTGGGGCGCTCGCAAAGCTCGCTTGTTGGGGCGTTCGCAATGCTCACTCGTTGGGGCGTTCGCAAGCTCACTCGTTGGCTGCTTCCCCTTCAATGCAGCATTAAAAACATCCAAAACATAATCCCTACGACTAATAATACTAACAGGCGAAGGCGTCCCAACGAGTGAGCTTACGAACGACCCAAAAGGCGCCAGCCGTCCCAACAAGTGAGCTCTGCAAACGACCCAAAAGGCGTCAGCCGTCCCAACGAGTGAGCTTGCGAACGACCCAAAAGGCGCCAGCCGTCCCAACAAGTAAGCTCTGCGAACGACCCAAATCGCGTCAGCCGACCCAACAGTGAGCTTTACGAACGCCCCAAAAGGCGTCAGCCGTCCTAATTGTCCTCCAGACTATAGTTTTCAAGCTGTAAATCGTAACAATTGAAGCTCTGAGGCGTTATTCTCATATGCGGAAGCTAAATGTTTGTACATCCATTATGTTGATGGTCATGGTGTTCATGATGTCATGTGGTAACGATACTATGGACATCACATTTAATTTTGCTTTGAGCTACGATGGAGAGCCTTTGGTCATGCTAGAAGAATATGACTATCCAACTGGCGAAACACTGAAATTCACCAGAATAAGTTTTTACATATCTGATCTTCAAGGCAATTCCTCTTCAGGTAATTCGACGTTATTGAAAGACATTGACCTGATTAATCTTAGCAGCAGTCATGCTTCAGTCGAAGGTGCAACTGAGGGTTTTAACTACACCATACAAGATGTCCCGGAAGAAGACATTAATGCTTATTCATTTTTGTTGGGTGTCAATAGTGAGTTGAATAGCCAGGTACCAGCAGACTACAGCAGCAATCATCCGTTAGCAAATAGTGGTGAGTATTGGATAGCTTGGGACAGTTATATATTCTTCAAAATTGAAGGAATCATGGATAGCGACAATGATGGAGAATTTGAGACTAATGTGGCCTTGCATATTGGCTCAAATGAAGCTGCTAGACACATTACAATGAATTCTGTTGACCTCTCAAATGAGCAAATCAATATAGACGTCATGTCAATTTTTGAATCTAATGGGGACTTGTATGACATACAAGAAAATCCTCAAATACATAGTTTATTTCAATTAGATAAAGCGAGTTTTCTTGTTGAAAATTTGGCTAAACAATTAAACAGATGAAACAGTATTTACTAGCAGTTCTAGTATTAGCTGCCTTTATGGTGGGGTGTGGTGATGATAATAATGAGAACTCGTTGGTATCAGATATAACGTTTGATTTTCAATTTGTGACAAATGAAGGTCCTATGCGTTTGAACGAACCTTTTGAACTCAATGGATCAACAGTTCAATTTGAAACAGCAAACTATTATTTCCATGGTATTAGAATGGGCGGTCCTGGTACTGGACTCTTTTTCGTAGATCCGGATACACATGTTCTTGCTGGTACTGACCTGACAAAAACATATGCTGATATAGGTGTTGAACCGCGTGATTATTCAGGAACAAGAATTATCATAGGCGTAGAAGAAGAGCAAAATGGTCAAATAGAAACTGATTTTACTCAAAGAACGTCGGAAGATCCGTTGGCTATTAAAGATCCCTCTATGCATTGGAATTGGAATTCTGGATATAAGTTTGTTCGATTTGATGGTGAAGTGGATACTGACGACGATGGGATTGTTGATACCCCCATTGCTTATCACTTAGGCACTGATGCGCTAAGGACTGTTGTTGAATTCCAACACGATATCATTTCTTTGGGGGAACGAGGCAATAGACTAACAATGGTCTTTAATTTAGATGAATTTTTCAGTGGTGTAGATTTTCAAATACAAAGCAATTGGGATACGCACACAGGCAATAACTTGCCACTTGCCGAACAATTAACATCCAATTTAAGCTCGACTTTCACTATTGTTCAATAAATTACTGCCATGGGGCGATCATGGTGCGTGGTTATTGCTTGCTTAATTGTATTATTCTCTTCTGTAATTAGTTGTCATTTCGATGAACAGGCAGTAAGCCTACCAGTTGGTTTTCCTCCACTTCTTATTTCTGAAAACAATCCATACACGCTTGCAAAACAAGAACTAGGCAAACGTCTGTTCTTCGATAAAAACATTTCTATAGATAGTTCAGTGGCCTGCAGTAATTGCCATTTAGCAGATTATGCTTATTCTGATACATTAGCCTTAAGCAACGGAGTAAAAGGAGGCATTACAGACCGCAATAGTCCAAGTCTGATTTACTCAGGGTTTTCACCATTAATCAATAAAGATGGTGGAGTTGTAAAACTAGACATCCAAGCACTTATCCCAATTGAGGATCATAATGAAATGGGCATTCACATCTTATCATTAGCAAAACGGTTACAATCGGATAGCACATACAACAAACAATTTATTGAAGCCTTTGATAGAGAGCCTGATGCCTTTACCATTCCGAGGGCATTGGCTCATCACATACGATTTCTCCCCTCGCCTACTTCTAAATATGATAACTTCATTGCCGGTAATGAAGATGCCTTGACTACTCTAGAACATAGAGGTATGGGGTTGTTTTTAAGTGATAAATTGAAATGTGGTAGTTGTCATAGCCCACCACTATTTACAACTCATGAATTTGCCAATAATGGTTTGTATGACACTTATGATGATTTGGGCAGAACGCTTATTTCAGCAGACAGCACAGATATAGGAAAATTTAGAATCCCTAGTCTGAGGAATGCCTCTTTGACAGGTCCGTATATGCATGATGGCTCACTAGGTACGCTTGAAGATGTTGTGGAGCATTATGCATCTGGAGGTAGTCAGCACATCAACAAGGATAAGCGTATAGGCGGCTTTAATATTTCTGAGCAGGAGGAAGAGGAATTGTTGGCTTTTCTGAATGCGTTGACGGATTTGGAACCGAAGGAATAGGAAGAAAATTAACGTCAAAAGGATATAAGACTGAAGACGTAGTATTATGAGAACGGGAACTGGGCAAAAGAGAAATAATTCCAATACCGCATCGTTACATGTCTATGATACACATCTTTATATGCATCCTTTTTAACTGTTCTTGGTTAAGTCTAAATGCTCAAATAGTCGTCGATACTGCTCAAATAGCTAGTGAGATAAAAGAAATCAGAACAAAAGAAGACGCCGAAAAATATCTGAAACAAATTTGGGAAGACGATCAGAATTATAGGGGTCCTTTGACAAATGACACCATTGATATTATAAATCTTTTCAAAACGAGCTATTACATCAATCGCTTCGGATACCCTACTGAATTTGGAGAACTATCTGTGATGCCTTGGCATGTACATAGACATACGGATAATGTGGAATTACGCAGAATAACCTTACCAATCATGTGGGAAGCGTACAAAAAGAAACTTGTAGAAGAGAATCATATCAAGCATTCAATAAGTAGTACATCATGGTGTTTAGAAGATGGATTTTACGTAGAAAAAACTCCATTAAACATGTTGATTGAGGAATATAACTTGACTTTATCTAGAGTAATTCCAATAAAAAAAATGGTCAAATGTCTGGAAGGTCAACTGCCTCCTATTGATTTGGTTAAACGACAAGAGTGGAAAGCAAAAGACACGAAAAACACCTATGACATAAATGGAGAGTCTTATGAAATGATCTTCAAAGGTCATTCAGTTGAGTTTTTTTCCGATCAGGCTGGCTCTATGTATTATAGAACTTTGTTTCGTACTACTGGCCAACTTCGAAAATTAAAGCTTACAGAACCCAATGTTTACGTTTTCGAAGATTGTGAAAAAGACAGACTCGTTATTGAGGGAAATTCATTGAAGTACATGCATGGAACTAGATTAGTACAAGAATATTGGGCTGTAGAGGATTTTAAGTGAAGGACGGAATACATTTTTAATAGAATAGTAAACACTTCCGTGCAGATACAGTACACATAACATATGGTAATATTTCATATATTAACTATCTTTACCATATGGAAAAAATCACTTGCCCTAACTGCACCCATAAATTTGATATTGAAGGCGCTTTGGCAAAAGATATTGATGCTAAGTATAAAGAGCAGCTACAGAAAGATCGTAAGGAACTGAATCATAACTTTCAAGAAAAGCTCAGAACGCTTGAAGAACAACAACTGGCATTCGAGACAAAGAAGAAGCAAGAGAATGAAATTTTTCAACAGCGATTGGATAAAGCAATTATCGCAGAACAAGAAAATCTCAAAAATAAAATACAAACTAACTTTGAACAACAACTCATGAGTCAGCGGAGAGAACTCGAAGAGAAAGCCAACAAAATAAAAGCTCTGCAAGAAAAAGAACTTGAGCTTGTCAAAATGGAACGGCGTATGATTGAAATGCAGAAAGACATGGAAATCAAAATGCAACGCAAACTAATAGACGAGCAAACTAAAATTGAAGAGTCGGTTGCAAAACGGATAAACGAAGAAAATGAAATGCGCATCAAACAGATGACGAAGCAGATGGAAGATCAACACAAGTTGATAGAAAAAATGAAGCGCAAGTCCGAGCAAGGATCAATACAATTGCAAGGAGAGACTCAAGAGTTGGCTATTGAAGAAGTCTTGCGAAACTGCTTTCCGCATGACATCGTAAAGGAAATTCCGAAAGGAGCTCGCGGTGCGGACACCATACAAGTTGTTATGGATGACCACTTTGAGGACTGTGGCAAAATCATTTACGAAAGCAAACGAACAAAGACGTATTCGAACGATTGGATACCTAAGTTAAAGCAAGACCAGCGCGACTTACAAGCAGAAATTGCAGTACTTGTCACTGAAGTATTGCCAAGGGACATGTCTCGATTTGGAATGAAAAACGGTGTCTATGTCTGCACATTCCAAGAGTTCAAAAGCCTCATCTATGTCTTACGCCAAATCCTTCTTAAATCCAAAGAAGTTCGTTCTTCTGAAGTAAACAAAACAGACAAAATGGAAATGTTGTACAACTTCCTTACCAGTGAAGAATTTAAACTTCAAATAAGTGGTATTGTCGACGGATTCCAAGGCATGAAAGAAGATATTGATCGAGAAAAAAGATCGATGCAAGCCATGTGGAAACGAAGAGAAAAACAATTGGAATTAGTCATCAGCAACACAATAGATATGCACAGCTCTATAAGAGGGATAGCTGGGAAAGCCATACCGTCCATCACTCAGCTAGAATTGCCTCAATAGGCAGAACAAGACCTTTGTATAAGCTTAATAAAGTTTGATTATCTTGATGAAAACTTCACCAAATCATCAATGTCTTCGAACGTCAAAAATAGGTTTTCAAAAACACTTGCACTCTTTCTACCTGGCATCTTCCTGCTAGGATTTAATATAGGCACAGGTAGTGTCACCACAATGGCTAAAGCTGGCGCCACATACGGCATGTCTTTACTTTGGACAGTAATGATCTCTTGTTTAGCGACTTACTTTATGATAGTCATTTACGGTAGATACACCTTGATCACCGGAGAGACAGCCTTACAAGCATTCCGAAAGCATATACACCCAGCTGTAGGTATATTTTTTATAGTTGCGTTAACTGCTGGTGTCAGTGGTAGTGTGATGGGTGTGATGGGTATTGTTGCCGAAATGAGTTATGAATGGTCAAAGACATTTATAGAAGGTGGTATAGCTCCAATTTATTTTGCAGCTTTTTTTATTGCACTTGTTTATTTTATTTTTTGGAATGGGAAAACAGAATTCTTTGAACGGGCTCTTGCTGTAATTGTAGCCATCATGGCAGCCTGCTTCATCCTTAATTTTTTTATCATGATGCCATCAGTTTCAGACATGGCGAAAGGACTAATCCCTAACATTCCAAAAATTGGCCCTGGAGAATCAAGAGGACCATTTCTATTAATTGCATCAATGGTTGGTACTACCCTGTTCTCAGGATTGTTCATCATCCGAACCACACTAGTAAAAGCTTCAGGTTGGACCATGGAGGATGATAAGCAACAAAAACGAGATGCCTTATTTGCTACTGTAATGATGTTTCTTATTAGTGGTGCAATCATGGCAGCAGCAGCTGGATCTCTTTTTGCAGAAGGCATCATCATGGACAAAGCTTCGCAAATGATTGGCTTATTAGAACCATTGGCTGGCGGATTAGCTGCTTCTATTTTTGCTATTGGAATTATTGCGGCTGGTGTCTCCTCACAATTTCCAAATACGATTATGCTTCCTTGGCTTATCTGTGATTATACAAATTCAAAACTTGAGATGACATTGCCACGATATCGCATCATGGTGTTGCTTATCTCCTTACTCGGTTTAGTGGTCCCGGTATTTAATGCTCGGCCTTTATTTGTAATGATAGCTTCACAGGCTTTTAATTCCGTACTGTTGCCTGCAACTGTGGCTTGCATCTTTATTTTAGGTAATAAAGAAAGTGTGATGGGTAAACACAAGCATTCGATGGTGACCAATCTTACTTTGCTTGCTATCTTTTTGTTTTCCTTGGTGACAAGTTATATGGGGATTCAAGGGGTTATTGGGCAGATTAGATAAGAGAATAGGTTATAAAACTGCCTTGTGTTAATAGAATCTAGGAACTACTCCTTCTTTTTAAATACAATTTTCACATCTATTATTTCCTATCTGGAAAGTTAATCTCATTTCGTAGTCTTATATTTTCTTATTGATAATCTAATTTTAGTTGTCTGACAGGGTATATAAACTAATATCCTCTGAAGAAAGTGAAGGTAGGATTTTGTTGACCAAAGCCAGTTGAAAGAAAAGAAACACAAGCTAAATAGTCTAATTTAGGCGTGTGATGGAATTCTAAAGGAGTGTCAAATCGAGATTAGCATTTCGCTTTCATTGGTATAAGAAATTCGATTCTTAATCTAATAAACAATAGACTTTCATATTATATGGTTAAATCGTAGATTTAAACCTTATATTAAACCAATGGCAATAGATTTAAAGAAGTTATTTCTAACAGATTCGACGGTAAATGACAAATTTAGTTTAGCATTAGTTAAAGCTATTAAAGGATCAGCTCAACCAGGATTTGACTATATTAAGTTTAAACAATCGGTACAAGCCCTTTCAGATATGAATATGGATACCGAAACTTCTTTTAAATCTGCGTTTGCAACGGCATCTACAATGGGATTGACAAAGACCAAACTGTCCCAATCTGTTAAATTTTATAAAAAAGTACTCGAAAAAGAGAGGTCCAAGTTCGCTGAAGCGTTAGAAAATCAAATGGAAACTCGGGTATCAAAGAAAAAAGAGGAAGCATTAAAGCTTCAGGATAGAATCCAAGAGTACCAGCAGAAAATTGCCAAGATGAAACAAGAAATGGAGGCATATCAACACAAGATTGATAATGTGGACACTGAAATGGCTCAAGCCAAAGAGAAAATAGAAAAAACAAAAAACGAATTTTTAACTGCTTATGATCAATTGACTTCGACACTAAACGAAGACATTGAACAAATCACAAGCCATCTTTAAACAATCATTATGACAGATTTTTCGTCCATTGATAATATAAGTACTAAGCCAAAGAGCTTTTGGAAGAGGCCAGAAGGTAAAACAGGGACTGTGTTTTTACTAGGCTTATTGGGCCTTGGAGGTTTTTTAATCGCTACAAACCTTACAGCACTCATAGGCTTTGTCAGCACACTAATTGGGCTAGCAGTGACATTACTTGTGTTAGGTGCCATCATATTTATGGTTCTTGATCCTAAAATGAGGAACCTCATCAGCTATATGTATAAAAGTGTCATGAGGAAGATCACTGGTATATTCATCACAATCGATCCGATAGGAATTTTGAAGAGTTATGTCGAGGATTTGGAGGACAACCTCAAAAAGATGGGTAAACAAATTGGGGAATTACGTGGCCAGAGCAGAAAGCTCAAGACCATGATTACCGATAACACGAAGGAAATAGAGCAAAATCTCTTGATTGCTCGTAAAGCTAAAGAACAAGGAAATCAAAAAGCAATGCTTCTGTCTAGTCGAAAAGCGGCAAGATTAAAAGATACCAATTCAAAATATGCAGCTCTTCATAGCAAGATCGGTGTACTGTATAAGGTACTGACGAAAATGTACACAAATTCTGAAATCCTTATTGAAGACACGAAAGATCAAGTCCGTGTTAAAGAGCAAGAGCGCAAGGCAATAAGAGCTTCCCACTCTGCCATGAAATCCGCTATGAGCGTAATCAATGGCGATGCAGATAAAAGAGCTATGTTTGATGCGTCGCTTGAACACATTGCTGATGATGTTGCTAATAAGGTTGGTGAAATGGAACAATTCATGGAAATGTCATCCAATTTTATGCAAAGTGTAGATCTCCAAAATGGTGTGTTTGAAGAGCAAGGAATCAAGATGCTAGAAGAATACGAGAAAAAAAGCACTCTATTGTTACTTGGCGGTGCAGAATCTCAAGAAGATATATTGGATTTGGACATGCCTGAAAAAGATGTACAGTATAGATCAGGTAGTGGCAGTTCAGAATCGTATGACAATCTATTTGAATAAAACACATTATATGAATAAACTTATCGGGTTTCTTTTTGTCTGCATATTGGCTTTTACCGTGTGCTCATGCGGTAGTGATAGCAATGATGTCTTACTAAACTATGATGGAGACAATGTCACAGGTCCCGTGTTTAATCAAGGTGCTTACGTGACTGCAGCTCGATTCCCGGCAAATCGGACTTCTATATTTAACGGGCAAGTAATAGAAGCTGTTGATTTGTACATTTTAGAACAGCCATCAAGTGCAAGATTGGTTATTCTACAAGGTGATGCTAGTTCATCTGATCCATTAGGTGAAATTACTGGACAATCCCTTGCTTCACTTACCACAAACAGCTGGAATAGAGTAACACTAAATAGTCCATACACCATCGATGGATCAGAAATTTGGATAGGACTTGATTTTAGTGTCAATGGCTCAGCGCAAATTATGGGCTGCGATGCTGGACCGGCCAACAGTAATGGTGATTTCTTATTCCAAGACAGCGACAATAGGTGGACTACCTTCAGAGATTTGACAACAACAGAAAGTATCAATTGGAATATAAGAGGCGTGTTGTCCTCAAATTAAAGAGTATGGCTGCTTATCGTCAGTCAAAACAAACACAGTAAAATCTGTGTTATAAAACTAAACCAATTTCTGTCCTAAACCGACAGGACTCATAAATGTCAAAACAAATACTCAACTTAAAATCTCAAATTGAGAAGGCTTCAGGACTTTCAGATTCTGAAAAAAATGAGTGGTTTAAATCACTGAAATTAGTTCAAGAAGAATTATCTACTGCACAAACGAACCTTAACTCCTTAGAAGAAGAGCGCAATCTTGCCACTAAGTATTTGAATGACACCATACTCGATTTAGAACAAAATCACGCACAGCTCACGGAAGCAAATAAATACCTAGCGCATCAAAATGAAATCATTGACAGCAATTTGCAAAAACTGATATCTGCCTATGATGAGTTAGAACAATTTACCTATATCGCCTCGCATGATTTGAAAAGCCCATTGCGCACAATCTCGTCTTATGCACAACTATTGAAATCAAAGTACTCAGACAACTTGGACGCTAAAGCGAATGAATACATTAACATCATCATCAGTAGCATGCAAGATATGACTGAAGTCATCAATGAATCACTGGCATACTCACGAATTGGCAAAGAAGGTATAAAGCGAACACAACCTATACCTTTACAACAGGTTATCGAAATAGTCAAATCAAACCTTGACTCAGAAATCAAAGAGTCTGCAACAGTTATTGAATACGACGAATTACCGACAATCATTGGACGTAAAACAAATTTTGTACAGTTGTTTCAGAATCTTATTTCAAATTCTATTAAATATAAGTCTGAAGACCCGCCATTGATAAACATCACAAGTAAAATTTTTAACGACTACTGGCAATTAGAATTGACCGACAATGGAAAAGGTATAGATCAGAAATATCATGATACAATTTTCCAACCATTCAAACGCATCAATCATGGTTCTCTTTCCGGAGCTGGGTTAGGCCTTGCTATATGTAAGAAAATATGCACAATGTATAATGGAAGCATTCAGATTCAATCAAAAGAAAATAAGGGAACAACATTTATTCTTCACTTAAAAGATTTAGTACGCCAAGAAATATAAACAGATATGGACATCGAGAAATTAAAGTATCCTATTGGAAGATTTCAACTACCGCAAAGCCCAAGTAGTAGCGAAGTTGCTGAGTGGATTTCTAATATCGAAACACTACCTGGAAAACTAAGGTTTTTATGCAATGATCTATCAGAAGAAGATTTGCAAAAGCAATACAGAAAAGATGGTTGGAACATTAAAGAAGTTGTGCATCATGTAGCCGATAGCCACGTCAATAGTTTTGTGCGATTTAAATGGACGCTTACAGAAGACAACCCTACGATAAAAGCATATGACGAAAAAGCATGGTCTACATTAGGCGACTACCAAGGATCTATTGACCTGTCTTTAACACTGATCGAGTCCTTACACAGACGATGGGTTTACTTGCTCAAATCAATGAGTGTTGAGCAGTTTGAACGCACATTCGTGCACCCAGCATCTAACAAAACTATACACCTTTCTCAATTGACAGGCATGTATTCCTGGCATAGTAGACACCACACCAGACATATAGAGATCGCCCTGAATTCTTAAGATTAGACTAGCGTTTCTTCTCTTTCAATATGTTTGCCTCTTGCTATAAAATAGTAGGCTGCTGCTGCTATCATATTAAAGCATAAAGCTAAAATAGTCCACAAAACTTTCCCTCCGGTACTCATCCCCTTATTGACGGCCCATACATCATAAATCACCCATATAGTGGTAATTAAAGAAAGTGTGCTCAAAATACCCATAACTGTTATTGACATAATTCTATTTTTAATGTACAATATAAAACAATCACAATAGATTCAGAAAAATTCACTTTTCCCACCAATAATGGATATCATTAGACGAACATCCAATAATTGCCAGCATCTATGACTATTTTTTGCACCTATTGCACAGGAAATAAAAATCAGAGCGCAAACACGATGCGAACTCTTGATTTATATATCAGTAATCGTATCGCTTCCACACATATAGCCGCGACAAGTCTTGGGTTACCTTTTTATATTCTTTCTGGTAAATATGGACTTGTGGATGCAGAACAACACATTAGTCATTACGACCAAAGACTTTCACAAGAAGCTGTTGCCAAACATGCTCATACGCTTGCAAAGCAAATTCAACATATAGGCATCAATAAAATTGTATTCTTTCATCTTCCAACATCGATTGACAAATACAATAAGGCGTATATTGACTGTATGATATTTGCTACCAAACTAAGCAACATCGATTTGTCTCTTATTGAAATCACAATTCCAGAATAATGGTTAACTACTTGTGTTACAGAATTACTTCGCTTTACTTATTCGTCTTAATCTGCTCGTTTTCATCTTGCTCTCAGTCGTCACAAGAAACAACTTTACCTACAAAGCACACGTTAGATCAAGCCGAGACTCCTAATCTACATCTTGCATTTGGTTCTTGTAACAAGCAGAATGAAGAACAAGTCCTCTGGGATGATGTACTTAAGCAAAACCCACATGCTTGGATATGGCTAGGTGATAACATCTATGCCGACACAGAAGACATGGTAGCATTTAAAGAAAAATACAATGTACAGAATAGCAATCCTGGCTATATGAAAGTGAAAGACACCATGGATATATATGGTATTTGGGATGATCATGATTATGGTAAAAATAATGCAGGTGAAGAATTTAGTAAGAAAAAAGAATCCCGTGATTTATTATTTGAATTCATAGACCTCCCTCTTTCTAATGAAGCTTGGAATCGAGAAGGCGCATACCAATCTCATTCGATAAATAAGAATGGTGTCAGTATCAAACTTATTCTTATGGATTCCAGATATTTTCGCGAGAAACCTACTCGAAAATTCAATGCCTATTCTAAAGAACTAGGGCCAGATATTTTAGGCGAACATCAATGGTCGTGGCTACAAAATGAATTGAATGGTGAAACCGTTGATTATTTTGTCCTAGCAAATGGCATTCAAGTAATCGCAGAAGATCACAAATATGAGAAGTGGGCAAACTTTCCAAGTGCGAGGAAAAGACTTTTTGAGATGATACAAAATGTAACTGGTCCGAGAGTCCTTTTGCTCAGTGGAGACAGACATCTTTCTGAAGTCTCTGCTATCCAACTTGATGGACTTCCCTACCCTTTGTATGACATTACTTCATCTGGACTCACACATACCTATAGGAATTTTCAAGGTGAAGAAAATCAACATAGAATTGGAGATGTGATTACTGGTAAAAATTTCGGTACACTAAAATTTTATGAAAACGATAAAGGCGTCAACAAAGTACTCTTTCAAGTATGGGGAGACAATGGCAGTAAACTTCAAGAATTAGAACTTTTTTAACTGTATCAATTTCATTTTAAAACAAATCAAACGTTGCATATGAATTGGGGATTAATCGCTTATGGACATATTGCCAAAAAATTTATTGCATCTCTACAGATTATTGAAGATGCAACACTTACGGCCATAGCTTCTATTACAAATACGGATGCTATAAAAAATGATCATCCAAACGCAATAGCGTACAACTCATACGATGCATTATTTGCTAATCCAGATATTGACATAGTATATATAAGCACCACACACAATTACCATAAAGAAAATGTCTTAAAAGCACTACATGCGGGCAAACACGTATTGTGTGAAAAACCATTAGGCATACATCCTGAGGAGACCAAAGAAATGATTGCCTTAGCAAAAGAGAAAAACTTGTTTTTGATGGAAGCCATTTGGACTCGTTTTCTCCCAGCGTACACAAAAATGAAACAGCATATCGATAATAATGAATTAGGAGACATCAAATTAGTGAAAGCCGATTTTTCCTTTGATGGCACAGAATTAGATCCATCATCAAGGTTAAAAAATCCTGCATTTGCGGCGGGTGCTATATGGGATGTTGGCCTATACCCCATTTCTATGGCAGTCGACATTTTCGATGCTATGCCAACAGAAATCATATGCAATGGATTTCTTGATGAAAAAGGTGTAGACATCCGTTCCACAACTGTCCTTAAATTTGGAAAAGGTGAACAGGCTGTTTTGCATTGTGGCATTGATCTTGGCACGATTCACACCGGTGAGATTTTAGGCACAAAGCAATTCATACAGTTATCAAAATTCTGGCAAGGTGAAAACCTAAGAATCGGTACATGGCAAGACAGTACTCTTTATGAATATCCAATCGATCTAGCAACAAGTTTTTCTTATGAAATTAAGGCATGCTATGAAGCGGTCTCAAACAACTGGATTGAACATCCAAAAATGACGCATCGCCATAGCACAATAATTGCTGACATAATGGAAAATGCATTACTTCAGCTAAAATCATAATGATTCTATCGATAAATGAGAAAAGCTTATCGAGTATTTCAGATCTGAATGTGTTTTATTCTGTAACTTATACCAAAATGAAAATAGTTTGACCGTTTCTTACTTGGTCTTTTATCTGTTCTCATCGTTGAAAATACTCTTGAATACCTGCATTCACTGCGTTTTTCGTCTTGACAACAGACAAAACTTCTACGTAATAAATCAGTCAAAACATTTTCCTTTTGGTATAAACTTTAAAATTAATCGTAATGACAAAAGAAGAGCAAATCGATAAGATCATCAACAACCATGTTTTATACTCAATGGGACTTGGCATTATACCAATTCCACTAGTGGATATTGCAGGAGTCACAGCAACTCAGTTAGATATGCTTAGCCAAATTGGAGGTGTCCATGGTAAAAACTTTTCAGATATTTCTGGGAAA
>CALLFA010000195.1 GCA_937997635.1 uncultured Saprospiraceae bacterium
TTGATAATCAATAAATATGTTATGGCAAGTATTGCGTTTAGTGATGAAGACATAGTCAAAGGAATAGTCGCTCATGACACCAAGATATACGAGTATTTGGATAACTTATACCGGCCTAAGGTATTGTCACATGTACATCAAAATTCAGGATCCACTGAAGAAGGATACGAACATTATCAGGATGTCATTTTTGAAATTTATTTAGTTATTGATGATGACAGGTATAATGAGAACGCTTATAGATCTTTCGAACAATTCTTTTGGATAGTTACAAAAAATAGGTGGATTGATAAACTAAGAAAAAGAAAAGGTATTTTTATTACAGAACTGAATGAAGCGATGATACAAAAAACTGATCATAGCTCAGAACAAAAAGAAGCTGATGCAATGTATACAAAACTTGTCATGCTTATCAATAAATACTTGCGTCAATTGAGCAATGAAGAACAAGAATATCTTAAGCTATATTATCACTCAAGTAAATCCGTCCAATTTATTGCGAATAACTTTGATACTAGCTATGACTATGCTAGATTAAAACTTCATAGAATAAGAGACAAGCTTAGAAACTTTGTAAAAGACGACCCTGAATATGACTCCCTTCCAAATTTAATTACAATCTAAAAGTAGACAAATGGTTATTTCAAAAATCCAACAAGAATTAATTGACAAATTCTTGAGAGGTGAACTCAAAGAAGATGGATTGCAACATTTTAAATTAGAGTTATCAAAGGATCCTGCATTTAAAAAAGAGTTTATATTTCAAAAAAGTCTTAAAAAAGCAGCTAAAATAGAAAATGTAAGAGAGCTCATAAACAAGGCAAAAGCGAACAATTCACTAAGATCCAAACAAGATGACCTTCGATTTAAAGAAGTTCAAAATAGTATTGAAAAAGCTAAATTAAAAAACATCAATAAAGGAAGAATTCGAAATATAAGAAGGTGGTTAATGGTAGCTGCTTCCATTTTCTTAGTTGGCATGGTTGCCTTAATGAATTACAATAGAAATGATGTCAATCAAGAGCTACTTGCACATTTCGAAGAGATAAAATTTTCAGATCAATCCAAAGTTGAAGAAATCCAACAAGTAAGTGGGAGTGCGGAAGTCATACAACTAAAGTTAGATAGACTACAACAAGCAAATACGGACAAAAACTTTGACATTGCTCTCACCATTATTCAAGATTTAAAAAAACCACAGTATGATTATAATCCAGACTTACTGTTGTATTATGAAGCAACGATCAATGCACAGGCACTTGAGTATGAAAAGAGCTTAGAATCTTTAACTACATTAATTACGCAAAACTCAAAATTAGCTGATGAAGCTAAATGGTTAAGAAGTCTGATATATTTAAATACAGGCAAAAATGGAAAAGCCAAAAGTGATTTGGAAAACTTATCTTTGAGTTCAGCTATGTATAAAAGTAAAGCTCAAAAGATTTTAAATAAATACTTTTGACTATGAAAATGTTAGTTGTTTTTGTGTTCGTTTCAGTTCCAATATGGCTTCATAGTCAAATCTCAAATTCCTCATTCGAAAACGCAACGCTTACAATAGGCATCTACGGACGGACAGATTGTGGAGTTATTACTGATGAAACAAGGAATATATCCGAAGACAGTCATTTGGCAGAAGCAGTGATGGATAAAACTGGCATATCTGAAATAGGTACAGGTTTCGTATACGAGTATAAAGAAAAGAAATATATAATATCTTGCGAGCATGTTTTATATAAAGCTGGGAATATTGTCGGTTTTGACGCTCACTACAATAAATACGAACTTGAACTACTCGGATCTGACATGCCATATGACTTAGTTGTATTAGGGTTTAAGAAAAAAGACGATGAGCATAATTTTGAAGGTCTCCAAATTGAAGACAGCGACTACGAAAACCACGAAACAGGAATAAGACATATTGGTTTTTGGAAAATAGATGGTAGTGCCAATATTAAAAATGGCCGCTTTATAAAACAAGTAAGCTATAATAATGGGAGCACACCGTTGACCAATATAGGATATTTAGAAAGCACTGCTACAATTCCTGGTGGATATAGTGGAGGACCAGTTATTAATGAAAACAATAAACTTGTAGGGATGAATACTGCAAGAAATAAACATGGCACGTCATATGCACTAAATAGCAAAATTCTAAAAAGACATATTGAAGATATTATTGAATACGGGAAAGTAAGACGTGTGTTTAGTGGAATTGAATTTGTACAGACACCTGATTGTGAAGAAATTTTCATTCAATCTATTATCAATGATTCACCTGCATCAAAAAGGTATACTGATCTCATTGATAAAAAAGTTTACAAATTAAATGGACAATCTGTGAGCACTATTTATGATTTATTGTTAATTATGGAGGAAGTAAAACCAAATGAAACTATATCAGTAGGGCTAAGCACTGGAGAACAAATTCCAATCAAAGTAGCATCCTTAAATGATGAAAATCTAGCAAAAATTTCAAAACATTCTCTACGTCGGTATAGTTATCCAAAACTCAATCAAACTGTGGAAATAAACAATCTATCAGTTGTAGTCGATCAAGATAAGCAGTACGTCATTAAGACTGCTGGCATTGGAGAGAATAAAGTATATTGCCTAAATACCCTATCCCAATTAGGGATTATCATTAGAATGTGTTCTTTATATGGTTATGTTGAACTGGGTAAAGATGAATCACATATTTACATTAATGAAATTAAATTCTCTGAGGACAAGAGTAAAAGAGTACTTTATTATTAAATAAGACTCTTTGCATATCATAATTTTACCTTTCTAAGTAATTCAAATTCCCTGCATTCAATTTAGTCCCAGTATAAGATATTGGCATTGGAGCTTTGATACATTCCAGATGTAATGCTT
>CALLFA010000196.1 GCA_937997635.1 uncultured Saprospiraceae bacterium
TTTGGAGCAAACGATGGTTCTGCGAGTGCAGAGCCTACAGGTGGAATTCCAGATTATACATTCTTGTGGGATGATGGACAAATTACGGCTACCGCTGTTGACTTAACTCCAGGCCCACACACCGTTACTGTTACAGATGCGAATGGTTGCACCACAATGTGTTCAATCACCATTCAAGAACCTCTTGAGTTTACTTGTACCGTAATGTTAGTAAGTGATGTTTTATGTGCAGGAGATACGAATGGTAGTGCAACAGCAGTTCCATCCAATGGTATTGCTCCTTTTACTTATTTATGGGATAATGGAGAAACAACGGCTACGGCAGTTTTGCTTTCAGGAGGAGGACATACCGTTACAGTTACCGATGCCACGAATTGCACAACAGTTTGTGAGATCGATATCATGGATCAGTCTACCTTAGATTGTACCATAGTATTAGAAAATAATGTGAGTTGTTTTGGCTTTAGTGATGGTTCAGCTACAGCAATGCCAAGCGGAGGCAATCCACCATACAATTTTATTTGGGACAATGGCGAGACAACGCAGACAGCCATAATGCTCGATGCTGGTTTGCATACAGTTACAGTTAATGATGTAAATGATTGTGGAACGACTTGTATCATAGAAATAACAGAGCCACCATTGCTCGAATGCTCAATCACATTAGGAAATGATATCAGCTGTTTTGGATTCAATGATGGTTCAGCAACAGTAGCTGCTACAGGAGGTACTCCAGATTATACATTCTTATGGGATGATGGACAGACAACATTAACGGCAGTCAATTTAGCGCCAGGAACGCGTACAGTTACAGTCACAGATGCAAATGGTTGTGAGTCTGTCTGCGATATTTTTATAGCAGAGCCTGAAGAATTGCTATGTTCAATCGACGTTTTAAATGATATAAGCTGTTTTGGCGCAAATGATGGTTCAGCTACAGCAAATCCAACAGGCGGTACACCAGGCTTCACGTTCTTATGGGATGACGGACAAGTGACACAAACAGCAGTTGGTCTAACTCCTGGCCTACACACAGTTACAATTACAGATGCGAATAATTGTACCACAGAATGTGATGTTACCATACAAGAACCTTTGGAGTTTACATGTAGTGTCCAATTGATTAGCAATGTACTTTGCTCAGGTGACACCAATGGTAGTGCAATGGTGGTTCCATCTAACGGAATAGGACCATTCACTTATTTATGGGATAATGGAGAAACAACAGCTTTGGCAGTGATGTTGACTGGAGGCACGAATACAGTTACCGTTACAGATAGTAATGGATGTGAAACAGCATGTGAGATTTTTATCCAAGACCAATCAGGATTGACATGTCAAATCGATGTTATAAGTGACATTAGCTGCTTTGGATTTAATGACGGATCAGCTATAGGCATTCCTAATGGGGGAGTACCAGGCTATACATATTTATGGGATAATGGAGAAACGACACAAACAGCAATAGCATTAAGTCCAGGAACTCATCAATTGACTGTTACAGACGCCAATGGCTGTGGGACAATTTGCTTAGTAGACATACAAGAACCAGCACAAATTGGATTAGTTGAGAATATTACAACAACCACAACAACTTGCTCAGAAAATGATGATGGAAGCGCAAGTATTAATGTCGCAGGTGGTACACCAGGATATACTTATGTATGGTCAAATGGAGAAACAACTCAAGAGGCTATTGCTCTACCCGAAGGTCCAGGTACTGTTACAGTAACTGATAGTAATGGTTGTGAATTTGTTGCATCATTTACTATCAACCCTCCAATGTTTCCGACCGTTGAAATAGTAAATGTTAATCCTGTGTCATGTGATAGTTTCAATGATGGAACTGAAAATGACGGGTCAGCTACAGCACAAGCGACAGGCGGAGTACCAGGATATACATATCTGTGGAGTAATGGTGAAATCACTCCAACAGCTGTAAGTCTGATGCCAGGTTTAAATTCAGTGACAGTTACTGATCAATTTGGTTGTGAAACAATTGAAACAGTAGAGATCATTTTTGCCAATTGCTTCGATATAGACTTGATAAAAACAGGGGCTTTGGTAAATCCGGATGATGTTGTCGAAGTAGGGTCACAAATACAATACAATTTTGAAGTATGTAATACTGGTACAGTACCTTTAGAAATTGTTACCGTTACTGATGGTATGATTACCATTACTGGTGGACCAGTTAATTTATTACCTGGCGAATGTGACAATGCTTCATTCAGTGGTATTTACACAGTTACCCAATCGGATCTTGATAATCAGTTTGTATCAAATCAAGCAATGGCACAAGGACGTGAAATTATCGGCGGCACATCAGTCATTACAGTCTCTGATGATCCATCTACTGCTATTATAGACGATCCAACCGTTATTGTGTTACAACAACCTAGCATATCATTAGAAAAGTTAGCAGATGTTTCAGGAGTTCAATCTCCTCCACGGCCCGGAGATGAAATCGCATATGTTTTTACGATTTGCAATACAGGAGACATAGTCTTGTCTTCGGTAACTGTTACAGATCCAATGATAGATCTAATCGGTGCTCCAATCCCAACACTTGATCCTGGAGAGTGTAATGATGTTGCATACTCAGGAATATATGAAATAACTGCAAACGATATAGCAGACGGCTTTGTCGAGAATACAGCTCAAGTAACATCTTTTGATTCTAATGGCAATGTGATTGCAGATATCTCTGATGATCCAACTGATTTACAGAATGTTGATTTGAATGATGACGGTAATCCTGATGACCCTACGGTCGTTCTTTTAGAAGCTTTCCCACAAGTGCAACTGTCAAAACAAGGTGAAATATTTAGTGATTGTCCTGCCGTAGGTGACCTCATCATTTACACTTTTGAAATATGCAATACAGGTAATATTGAATTGTTGAATCTTTCAGTGACGGATAATCTTGCCACGGTAGTTGGAAGTCCGATAGGACTGGATCCAGGTGAATGCAATTCAACAAGTTATTTGGCAAGCTATGCCATTACACAAGCAGATATAGATAATGGTGTGGTTATTAATACTGCAACAGTCAGTGGTTCTGATGTCAACAACAATCCATTGTCTGATATTTCAGATGATCCAGATATTGTATCTAATGTTGACGTTGAAAATGACGGTGAACCTGATGATCAGACTCTGACATTCCTTGTTCAGAAGTCATCAATAGAATTAGAAAAGGTAGGTGTTTTCAATGATGAAAGTGGTGATGGTATTGCCCAAGTTGGCGAGACAGTCTCATATACATTTACAGTCTTGAATTCTGGAAATGTGACACTTACTAATGTTGAGGTTATAGATCCTTTAATTACTGTTTTAGGTGGGCCAATTCCAATTCTAGGTCCTGGAGTGCAGGATTCACTGACTTTTACAGGAGAATATATATTGCAAGTAGCTGATATAGAAATTGCCATGGTTGAGAATACTGCTATGACGACAGGTTTTGACCCCATTGGTCTGCTTGTGACAGATACATCCACAGAATTGGTAGAATATGTTGTGCGTTCGTGTGATGAAATAGTTTGTAACAATAATCTTATAATTAGTCTTGGTGCAAGTTGTGAATTGCAATTGACAGAAGATCTATTGATAGAAGACCCAGTCTTCGGTATCTATACAATATCATTGTTTGAGGGCAATGAGTTAATTAATGATACTGGTTTACTGACTGAGGAATCAATAGGCAAGACGCTTACTTATCAAATTTCTTGTAGCGATAATTCATGTTGGGGTACAATAATGGTAGAAGGAAACAATTTACCTGAATTTGATACACCATGTATGCTTGGTCCAAATGGCGAGGTGAATCCTGATTGTACATTCTTGTGCAATGATTTTGGTGTGCCTTTGGATTTAATTACAGTAGAGGAATTAGAAGAAATTTTTGCTTCTCCTTGTACACCAGAAATATTAGGTCAAATACAAGTAACTGAAACTATTGAAGGAGATGAATGTGTAGATGGAGGTACTCTTGTCACTATAGTCTACTCCGCAAAGTTGCTAATCCGTGACCGCATCATCGAACAAGAAATACTGACACAGGCATATACAATAAGTCCACATGATTTGGACAGTATTCTTTTCCCTTTTGACGTGACCATTGATTGTAATTTTGATACAAGCCCAGAAGGTTTAGCAGGAGTGCGACAAAACAACCGTTTTGGCTTTCCAACTGTTTTTGATGAAAATTTCATACCAGAAGGGGATTCCATTCTTGTTTGTGATCCAGGTGGTCTTGAGGAGATAATCCTAGGCACTAGAGAAGTCATGCAACTTGAAGTCATAGACGGCAAAGAAATTTGGACATTAGTCACAATTGTAGAAAAACAAACAATCGTAGTCGTAGACTCAACGACTTGCAGCTTGGAGTTAGATGAAGAATCTATTGAAGGACTAAATTTTGTTCCAATCCAAGATAGATATTGTAATCTGTTAGCTAGTTTCTCTGATACAGAATTCCAATCATGCGGGAATGGAAGAAAAATATTGCGTGAATGGAATGTTATAGACTGGTGTAATGCTAGTAATTCAAGAACTGCTGTACAGACGATCGAAGCAGTTGATAACAACCCACCTCAATTGACCACGTTTTTGAACGATGTATTTGTCAATATCGAACCTTGGACGTGTACAGGGACTCATATCCTGCCTACACTATTCGAAGGTTTAGACTTTGTCGAATCTTGCAGTGACGTAGACATAGAATTCTTTCCAGAGGAAGGCATTATTGTAGATGGAGCTATAACAGAATTGTGGTTTACGGATGATCCAATTAGAGTAGATGTTGTCCTTACGGACGAATGTGGCAACCAAATAAGCGATTTCTTTAGAATAATCATGCAAGATCTGACAAGACCAGTTATGATTTGTAATCCAGGAATTCAAGTCCAATTGACAGGATTAGAAGACAATGGCTCAGCAACTTTATTTGCGAGGGATTTAGATGAAGGAAGTCACGATGCTGGATGCGGTGTCGTAGATCTACAAGTTATCAGAGCAGAAGATGTGAGTAATCCTATATTCAATTGCGATGGTGAGTTTTTGGGCTATGAACCTGTTTCTTGTGGTGCCTTGTTAAGCACTGTCTTAGCTGCCTCTGATCCAAGTGATGATAAGCTGTCGGATTGCGAGAATACAGTACAGACTCTCGTGTCAATCCCAGGAGACTTTGTAAAATTTTGCTGTGAAGATGTCGGACGAAGTATTGAAGTCATTTTAATAGCAACCGATAAACAAGGCAATACAAATCAATGCATAGTCGAAGTAAGTATAGGCGAAGATTTTGTTCCACAACTGGTATGTCCTATAATTGAAACAGATTGTCAAAGTGAAGAAATTACACTTCCAGAAATTGTAGGTTCCATATGCCCAATTGAAGAATTCGAACCTATACTTGTTTCTGAAATAGAAGAAGGTATCACTTGTGCGAATACAACGATGATAAGAGAGTGGTTTATTGATCTGGATGGAAATGGAGTTGTGGATCCACAAGATCCTTTCTGTACGCAACTTGTCACGATTGATGGAGACCTAGCTACATTAAACCCATATACGATCAAATGGCCAGTTAATTTTGACGATACGACCATAGAGGGTATTAACATAGAATGCAATGATGATGGTGAGCCAATTGAGTCAGTTGCTAGCGTCCAGATGGGCGCACCCATGGAATGTTTAGCAGGTGCAGAACTTTCTGAACCAGTGTGGTGCCAAACCGATTGTGGATTGGTAGGGAGTTCCGTAGAATTAGATACAATCGCTTCTTCAGAAGCGTGCTTCATTATAATAAGAAGATGGACAATAGTTGATTGGTGCGCATGGGATTCAAATGATAATAACACAGACCAAGACCAAGACTCTTTTGTTGCTGTTCAGGATTGGGCACAATTTGAATGTACAGGTTGTTTCTATTCAAGTGAATGGGACGATACCAATTATTTAAGATATGATGAGGTAGATAGAGATGGCTATTATACCTATGATCAGGTGATACAAGTGATTGACCAGACAAGACCAGATATTGTTGCTCCTACAGACTATGTCGTTGTTGTTAGCTCTGACGATCCTGATAAGACAGATTCTAGTGAGTGTAGCGGATCTGATGATATTGAAGTATCTGCGACTGACGGATGTAATGGAGAATCTATTGATGCTGGAACAATAACTTGGACTATTATTGTTCAAAAAGATGGAGAAGAAATAGCAAGTAAGACAGCAACTGGTAACTCTGTATCGATGAATACACAGGAGGGGCAGGTTGGAGATGTTCATACAATTATTTGGATTGCAAGTGATAA
>CALLFA010000197.1 GCA_937997635.1 uncultured Saprospiraceae bacterium
CGGCGGAATTCTCTCGAATGAATGCAGGATTTGACGAACACACACTCGACAATAATGTAGACATACAGCAATCGGAAAGATTTGGTTTTGTCGGCTTGCATGGTGACAGCTTTATTGGTTGTTCTTCTGGTTTGGCATATAAAAATGGTAAAACATATTCAGGATGGTTTTTTCTAACAGATTTATTTGTAGAGAAAGACTATCGTTCTCAGGGAATTGGATCTAAACTATTGATTTCACTAGAGGACCAAATAGTGGCTATCGGTGTCAGCCATATTTACCTCTGGACCTCACACGATGGAGCCATTAACTTTTATCGAAGACATGGATATGGGACCTTTGCGCAAATGGAAAATTGGTATTCCGATGGCAAGGGTCGAATTGGCATGAGAAAAGATTTGTGAAAGACCTGTCTGCCTTTGGTTTAAATCTTTTCTTCACCTTTCACACTAAAGTGAGCTAAAGGTTTTTAACCTCTTGGCGGGTGACGGTAGGCCTTCTGTTCAACTTACACACTAAAGTGAGCCAAAGGTTTTTAACCTCTTGGCGGGTAAGTATCTATTTTTAGATGCATTAGGTCGAATCTAGTTAAAATCATATATTTATTACTTTAATATGTAATCGCTGAAATTGCTGAATTGAACTAAAAGTAAATAGCAAGCAAAAAATGAATACTACTATGAGTATTATTGAATTAGACTACAACATAACCACCGAACCAATTTATTTACACGAACAAAATTCCTTTGGGCCAGATCTAATAAGAGATTTTGAACTATATCATAGATTGTCATTGGAAGGTAAAAGATCCAGTGTTAAAAAAATAAAAGATGCCATTGAACAATATCCAAATCATCCACAGTTTAAAAACTACCTATACGTTTTATACTCAAGGTTGAAAGAAAAGAAAAAGATGTTTGAAGTTAACAGGTGGATTATCGAAGAACATCCCAATTATTTATTTGGTAAACTAAATTTGGCAACCGAGTTTTATCAAAAAGAAGAATACGATAAAATGCCTGAGATTTTAGGCAAAGGAATGGAGTTAAAATTACTTTACCCTCACCGCCAAACATTTCATATCACCGAGGTCATGTCCTTTTACAAATGTGCGATACTATATTTTACAGCAATTGGCAATTTTGAGCAAGCCCAAATCCGTTACAATATTATGTACGAATTGGCGCCCAATTCTCCGGATACTGAATTCGTTAACCAACAAATACTTAATGCTAGTCTTTTAGTTGCACAGAAACGTATTGAAGAAGAAAAAAAGAATAAAATAGTGGTGCAAACAAAAACGCAGGAAATCGGCAAGACCACCGAAGCTCCGCATTTTAATCACAAGGAGGTAGAATGTCTTTATTCTAATGACTTTTCTATTGGGGAAGAAAAAATAAATACCATTCTTTCTCTTCCTAAAGAATCACTTATCCAAGATCTTGAATTGGCATTGCAAGACAGCATTAACCGATATGGCTATTTCAAAAAGATAGAAGATGAAAATGGATGGGACAGTGAAAAAATGAGTTTTGTTATTCATTCCTTATCTCTTCTAGGAGAACTTAAGGCCACGCAAAGTTTAGATGTCATTTTCAATGTACTCAGTCAGTCGGATGAATATTTAGAACTGTATATAGATGACCTTATGACAGAATTGATGTGGGAAATAATGTACAAAATAGTCATCAACGAATTGGAAGCATGCAAACAATTCATGTTTAAACCTGGTATCAATACATATTCTCGGAGCATTTTTCCAGAGTTAGTCGAACAAATAGCATTGCATCATCCTGAAAGACGGAGCGAAGTTCTCGATTGGTATAAAGAAGTCATACAGTTTTTCCTCAACAGCTCTATTGAAGATAATGTTATTGATAGCGGAGTATTGGGTTTTATAATCATCCATATCGTTAATTTGAATGGCACAGAGTTACTCCCAGAGATAAAAAAATTATTTGATCGAGGACTGGTGTCAACGTTTATATGCGGTGATTGGGAGAAAGTGAATGAGTATATTATAATACCTCAAGGCCTTAAGCATAAAAGGAATATTTCAACAATGGTGGAGTGCTATAATGATTTTAACATAGCGATTGCAGAATTTATTGAAGAAGACAGTAGTTGGGAATTCGACAATGAGTCCATATTTAATGATTTTAATACTGATGAAGGACATATTAGGAATTTTAGCGACCTAATGTTTTCCGAACCAGTGACATTTGTAAGAGATGGACCGAAAATTGGACGTAATGAGCCTTGTCCTTGTGGTAGTGGTAAAAAATACAAAAAATGTTGTTTGAGTAATCCATCTTAATATCTACTCCCCATATCCTAACACATTCTCCAAATAATGGAATCGTTTTTGATTATACTTTATTTGATCGAAAATTAAACTAAAGGTTTATGGCCTCTTAGAGTTGAAATGACAGTTAATACTGGATTGAAATACCCGACGGTCATAAACAATGATAGAATCCATGAGGAAATTTAATTAAAACATAAAAAGACCTAAGGACAGCTTTGCCTAAACACTAAACAATGCGTCAATGAAAACTACATTAACACTCACTTTACTTTTAACTGTTTCTATAGTCTATGGCCAGTATAATTTTGGCATGCAGTTAGAAGAACACGATGTCAAGATTAAAGGAAAATTACATCTATCGACCATTGGAAGTTCTGTCATCATTGGAGAAAATGCTGGCATGAATGATCGATCCTTTGCACCCAATGTCTATATCGGACTCAATGCTGGAATGACTTCTGTATCAAATGTGTCCAACACGATCATTGGAGCAAATGCTGGAATAAGAAACAGCACCAATCAGAATACATTCATTGGCTCTGAAGCTGGTAGGAATACCTTTGGCGGCAATTCTTTTGCAAATACATTTGTTGGTCATTCAAGTGGTTTAACCAATGAGTCTGGGAGTTCAAATGTGTATATCGGACAATTTAGCGGAGGAGGCCTAAAGCATGGTAAAAGCAATGTATGCATTGGAAATAGCTCTGGACCTGAATCTTCTGGGACTTCTTTTGACGGAGACCAGAATATATATATCGGTTACCGAGCCGGAGATGGCATTGACTCAGACCAAAGTTATCGATTGGTCATTGAGTCAGACAATCAAAACAATCCGCTTATCTACGGTGAATTTGACAACGATTTGCTCAGAGTCAACGGCACACTGCACATATCGCAAACGGCTAAGCTTGAGCCGCAATTCACAGCACCGATTATTTGCGGTTCTGATGGCATGGGAACACTGTACGTTGATACCCGAGGCGTTCTTTATTTTTGCGATGGCACTAGGTGGAAAACTGTGCAATTGAATTAGTACTGATACTAGGGCTGCCTGAAGGCAGCTAGGAGCTAGCTGTTAGGGACTAGGTTTGCATTAATGCTATTAGCCGTAGTATAAGTTTGCAACTTGCAATGTACTCGTCATCCTTCCTTCTGAACTCGGATTCTTAGACTTATACCGTTACTAGGCTTTGCTTGGTCATACAACCCACAATTGCTTGCCAATAAGCAACCCAGAAATCTAAAATATTTTTATAGTTTTGCACTTTCCGCCCGGGTGCTGGAATTGGTAGACAGGCATGGTTGAGGGCCATGTGT
>CALLFA010000198.1 GCA_937997635.1 uncultured Saprospiraceae bacterium
TTTTACTTTGACCTTTTTCCCTCCTTGCATACCTGGTATGAATGGTGGGTCCAACTTTTTCATTTCATCCATCATGGCTAGAACCGCATCTCCACAGCCACCTCCGATATCTCTTACAATTTTTTCATCCTGCACGTTTCCTTCTTTGTCAATGACGAATTGGACAACAGCCATGCCTTGAATATCATTTTCACGAGCGTTTTTTGGGTATGTTAAATTAGTATACACAAATTGTAATAGCTTGTTGTTTGCACAATCTTGCTTATCAGAGCCAGCTCCCATGATATACTCACAGCCGTTAAATCTGGGCATCTACTCCGCAAATAATAATGTATCAAGATCAGAGTTTGACAAATCATGCAATGGATAATTAAATCCAAATGATTTGGTAAATGAAACAGGTTTTCCATCTTTTTGCGCTGCTTTAAATGTATTGTTTTGAAACAGCTGTTTTGCTCGATTTTCAAAAATACTCATGCAAGCTTTGTTCTCTTGGTAATTACTAATTGACTCAAATGACCCTTTACCCTTTTTATTTACCGTAAACCTTATGCTGTAATAAAGAGTAGAATCTGTTGATGGACAACTTTCTTCGGTCACATTTTCATAAATAAAAGATCTGATCTTTTGCTCAGAACAATTCACCATATCCATTGTCACATCGCCTTCTGTATAACAGGAAGACAAAATAGGAGCGACATCAATGTCTTGTTGCGCGTATAGTATTCCAGAAATAGAGAAAAAAGATAAAGTTATTAGTAAAATCTGTCTCATATTACATCCAATGTTTTCTAGAGGATTCAATGCTAAATAGTAAATAATCGTTCAACTTTCGTGCAAGTTGTTTTGGTATAAAAGGTATCGACATACTACCAGAAGCTGTCATCACATTTACACTAGCGAGATCCCTTCTTGTTTCGTATAAAGATTGTGTCAATGATACGCTTTGTATTTTAAATAAGGGCATAATGGCATGATGAAATCCAAAAGTGCCTCGACCAATATATAGGACATCATCAGTCACTGCAAATGACCTTTTCTTGTATTGTAACCAACTCGCAACAAGTTTGAAGATGGTGTAACCAATTGGCACTAAAACAAATTGTGGTTTAAAAAAATAAACCACGGCAATAAATAATGCGCCGAATAGACTATTATAAAATAGTTTTCTAATTAAAAAGTGATGGCTTACCGATTGCCTGTCCAATCTACTATACTCAAAATCATTCAACCAATTGTTTTGCAAGGTTTCGACATGGCTTGGACTACATCCAGGAATGACAATAGAAGCAGCACTTTTAACCTGTACACTGGACGCTTGTTTTAATTGAACATCGAAATAATTAAATAGTCGCTTGAGCGGATTATCCGACCATTCCATAATTTGAATTTTCTGATCCACTGCAGTTGTTTCTTTTCTGGTAAATAGGCCTTTTTCCAATTTATATTTATCGCCAATTCGCCAAAGATTTAAATTGTAATAAACCAAGACAGATCGGACGAGTGTGATTAGAAATGAGATGACGAAGAAAAGAATGACTATACCTATAATAGCTATAATGCCAGGCAAAATACCTTGTTTTATATAGCCTTCAATTCTGTCATCTACATTTAAACCTATTTCACTTAGCTGTGATAACACATAAAACAGACCAGCGAAAATTAAGCCTGCTGATCGAAAATGATTTTGGCTGACGCCTACTTTTATTAAATCTTCTATAGATAGGTTTAAAATTAATGTTCGATCTTCTTCGGCCTCTATCACTTCTTGCTCTTCATTTTCTAAAGAGGTGACTTGCGTCAATTCTTGCTTACGCTTTAATATTAAATCTCTTAAGGCATCAGCCTTCTCTAAAGATAAGGCCTCCATACTAAATTCACTCCCAGATGATCCCGCTGTGTCAATCTCTAATTTTTTGACACTGGTTAATTGATGAATGATGTTTTGTTGAAAATTGACACTTTGAATTCTGTCAAAAGGAATATTCAGTTTGGTTTTAGACAACACTCCTTTTTCAATGACAAGTTCGTCATCCTTGATGTAAAAATAATATTTGAAGTAGGACAACACCGCCCAGCACATAGAAAATAAGGAGACTCCAATCACAATTGGCAGTAAGTACCCACTATAAGAACTTGCGTTACCACCTACCAGCACAATAATGATAAATGGCCATACTTGTCTGACCACCACACGAATGGTCTTATAAATGATTAAAGCAATCGCAATAATGGATTGCCTGTTAGGAACTGAAAAATCATGATTCATTCTTCTTCCTCAGATTTAATTTTTTGAAGTACAAAACTCTTCATTGTCTGAGCGGTATCAGGCAAAAGACCTGGGATGCTTATATCGCTCGAGCTACCACCTGCCGTATAAATATGCAATACTGCCAGATTAAATAGTCGTGCAATTGGGCCTTGTTTGACCTCACAATGTTGGATTCTACTAAAAGGAACTGTGGTTATTGATTTCCAGAGTAAACCTTTTTTATACACAATATCTCTATCTCTAAGTGCATATCCTTTGCGCTTGACACCTAAAATGGAAACGATAAATAGAACAACGATAAGCACTAACAAGACATAGGGTAAAACTAGTCGTATCTCCTTTGGTATATCATTTGAAGCCACTTGTGTAAACCCAAAATATCCAGCCAATACAAGAGCAGTAAAGATAAACAAGCTGATCACTCGCACATTCAAATACCCTTTCTCCAAAGGTGTAAAGTTGATCGCTTCCAACGAAGGAAGTGCTTCTATATCTATTTGATTATTTTCGAATGGTGTTGCCATTAACTCAATATAACACAAGATTATTTTTACCAATCAACATAGACATAAGTTTTTCAAAATTATTAAGAAATTTTAGGTACCAAAGGTGTACACCCAATGTCGTTTAATGAAGAGCTAAATTCTGTTTTTTACCCCATTGTTTAAACGGGTAAATAATGTATTCGTTTTTCAGAATTAAAAATCTCAGCACGCATAGACTTTCTGTAGCACAAAAAAAGGAGAAGTTTGGGCAACTTCTCCTTTATTCCATAAACATATTTAATGATCCTGTCCTTATTGACATTCACTTATAAACACAGAAAAAGTAGATTGTTGTTGTACTTCAAAACCAGCTGACAATAGCACAAATTGACCTGCATTATAGGAGATATTCGCTCCAGCAGGAATTATGTTATTACTTTCTATACCGTTTATTGCTTGTTTGGATTCTATCTCAATTTCGTTTTGGTCAGCGACAATATCAGTTGCACAATCTATTTCACATGCTTCGATAACAATATTATCAAGGTATACCTCATCAGAATTTATAGAACCATTGCATCTAAATCTAAAGATTGTAGCAGAAGTCCTAGCAACGGGTGGTATCAATACGGATTCACTATATGTCTGGTCATTATCGAAGTGTGTGCCAGATACCCACTCTTGCAAGATATTATAGCTATTGCCAGCATCAAGAGAATATTCAAAAACAAAAGACTCTCCAGCCTCCATTCCAACAGGGTGATAATCAAAATGAGCATTGAATGATGTATTGCTCATACTTAAATCCGTAGGATTTGTATAGATCGACGAGGCCTCAAATGAATTATCCTGAATCTTCATTGAATAATTTCCTCCATTTTGGAATAGATTATTCATCTCTCTGGAAGCATCCGAACCACCTATATTCCAGTTTCCTGAATCTAACTCAAAGTCATCAGCTTGGATATTCGAACACATATCGTCCTCTGCATCACAGATGCCATCATCGTCACTATCTTGAAACTCTCCTACACAGGTACAATCAGCATCGTATGTGTCATTAATGGTACATGCATCTCCATCATCACATGAGTCACCGGTTAACTGACAGCAATCACCCCAGGTTACTTCTGTTAGACTAGTCCAGTCATTTTGAGTGTTACCGAATCCTGTGATCCGTATTTTAGAAGCTGTAATCGGATCAAAATCAAATTGCTGCAATTCCAGCGTCGTACCACTAGATTGAATTTTATCCAATACCAATACCCATACATCATTTTCATCCAACAATTCTACATCAAATGTTTGCAAGCGCTCATCTCCTCGGAAGAATGCAATATCAAGGCAACTTAACTCTGTCGCACTTTCTAAACAGTACTGAATTGCCTGACCAAAGCCAAAGGCTGACCATCTGGTAGACAGGTCATTATCCAAGGTATTTTGTGGTCCAATTTCTGCACCCTCGCCTTCAGTAGCAACTACAGGCAAACAATCACAAAAGTCAGGAATGCCATTTTGATTGTCATCCATATTATCATCAAAATCGGGGCATTGATCTTCGTCGTCACAGACTCCGTCGCCATCACTATCACCAGATGCTGATAATGGACAAGGATCATCTGCATCACAAACACCATCATTGTCAGTATCTTGAAGTGTACCAACACAATCACAGATATCTGTGAAGGTATCATTTATCGTACATACATCACCATCATCACATGGGGCACCAATTATGCAAGTAACACATTCGTCATTTGTACCATCTCCATTAAGGTCTTCTAAAAGCAGGACATTCCTAAAATGAGATTCGCCTAATGATGGGTCGGCATCACTATCCATGATAAAAAACATATATTCCATGTCACCTGTATAATATTGTCCGATTGGAATTGTGTAGTTCACAAATTCACCACTACCATCATAATTATCAAAATCGGTAATAATTTCACTTGCGTTTTGTACACCAAATAGTTTAAAGCGATATGCTGATGTGTTAACTAGATCTTCATCCATTCCTATGGAGTGTTCTTCACCTTCTTCATCAGCTTTAAATTGAAAAGTCAACAATGTATTAGGTGTAATATCATATTCAAATGGTATGGCCTTCCACCCATTATTCGTTACAATTATACCATTACCTCCATCAGAAATTTCAAAATCGCCTTGATCTTGTGTAGATGCATGACTTACAACATCAGCTGCATTTATACTTACATCATTACAGGTATCATCCCTGTTGCATATGCCGTCATTATCGCTATCCAAAAACCCATCAACTGTAATTTGGATTATATCCGTGGTTACATTACCAGCATTATCTGTAACTTCAACACGGAGATCATATGTGCCTTCGTCGAGATTTACTAAGCCATCTCCAGGAGAAAGTCCCCATTCATAAGGTGTAAAGTTTTCCGTACGGACAAAATTATCGTTGATAAACAAGCTTGCACTTTGAACACCATCTATATCAGTGATTGCGACTTCTACTTGCAAATCAAAACACTGCTGGAATACCTGACCATCTGTAGGCATAACAAAGCTGATATTGGTTTCATCTGAAACCTCACATGTTCCACTTGGTGGTAAATCAAACGCTTCTGTATTATCTGAGTTAGAGTTTGTCGACCCTTGAGATGCACTAAATCCAAGTCCTCTTCTTGCAAACGCTTCCCATAGGACACACTGGTGAGCACCTCCATAAAGAGCTCGGTCAGCAGCAAGTATCGCATCTCTACCGTTTATAAACCCTGGATTACAAGGCTGTAGTTTTAAACCTTCTATGACCAACTGTAAAGCCATGTTTTGTCCACCAAATGTGCCAGGGTTATTGGGTGTCCCGACATTACCAAAATCAGAATCGTATATATTGGTCCCTACTCCATATACATCAATCAATGCCCAGGTCATCTCCCATAAGGCAGTACACCACACCGAGCCGACTCCATGTGGTACTGCAGCATTTCTTGAGTTATTATAGGTCATCGGATTGTTATTAAAACTTGTAGAGTATGGAAACTGTCTGATGCCTCTGCCATTGGTACTTTGACCACTCAAGTAGGTGGCCATACCCCTTCTGCCTGCTCCAGTATCTCCAGGCTCGATGGTCATGATAATAGCAAAATAGTCACTCCATCCTTCACCCATTTGCTCTGTATTGAACAAACAACTGGAGTTGAATCTGCCACCTGTAAGTCTGGTAGAAATACCATGTCCATACTCGTGTATGATCACGCCATTGTCATAATCAGAATCTCTACGAGGATTTGTCCTTGTCCACTCAAACATGGTCATTCTTGGGTTTGAACCATCGCCAGGCGTACCAAATGTTGCGTTATTTGTACCTGAGCCATCTTGCGCATTGGCGATGACATTATCACTACCGCTTCCACCAGTACCAGAAGGATTCACTTCTTGAAAATTTCCAGAGCTTTCATCAAATCCATAATGATACATCACATCGTGAACGACATTGTTGACGTAAAATAAATTGGAGATTGCAGCATCAACATATGTTTCAGGTTGACTACCAAAATTTGGTGCGTAATTATATTGCTGTCCATTGTTGCCCAACTGCGAAGAAGCAGAAATATCCTCGTTTTGTCCATTATTTCCATTCCGATCTTCAACTGCCCATACGTTATTCCCTCTGGTGTAGTAGAAGGTATTGTTATTAAATTGATGCCAATCAAAAGGGTGCGCTGCAGGATCAATATTATTGTTCCATGGGCTATTGACTACAGCTAATCCACCATGATTTGGAGACTCGTTTGGGATAGCAATGACATTATAATCGCCATCTGCAAATGAGCTTGTGGACGTTGTTTGATGATGAGAAGTATGATGGTCTGCATGAGAATGATTTTCATGATCATGTGTACAGTCAGCTGTGTCATCAAAACTTTCATCGAGTTCAAAACTACATTCAACCGTCCAGCTGATTTCTTCCATTACTGAGCCATCTTGAGCACTGATTAATATGTCCCACCAATGATAATCATCAGCTTTTTCCAGAGCAACTGACCAACAAAGATGAAGGTGTCCATCTTTTTCTAAGTAAAACAGATTGGTGTTTATTTCTCGTTCTGAGATTGAGGCATTTTCAAATACTACTGAAGTTGCATTCCGATTTACAATCTGTGTTGGCGATAATGCCATGCCTAATTTAAAGTGTTGAGCTACTTTTTGAAGAGCATTTGCTGCTTGCAATTCAGGATTCTTGTTATCAGCGGATCGAAATCGTTTAAGGCTTTCATTTTTCAAAAAGACCTTTCCATCTTCTTTCAAAGCAATATTTGTAACCGCATTATATATTTTTATCCCTTCGAAGGTTTGATTAAAGTAATAGTGTGTCAGTCCACTTTGTTTACTTGTGTGTTGAGAAAGTAAATCTAAATCGTTGGCAGGTTCTTGAAACATTCGATCAGAAGCAAGTAATGCTTCTTTTGCTATTGTCTCATTGGCTTGAGAAAAACCGAATTGAGAAATGAAAATAGCAATAAATAATAAGTAGGAATTAACGGGTATAAATTGATGCATTTCAGTGTAAATTAAAATTAAATAAATCGAAAGTTTACTAGGGTATGATTTACTTAATGAGAGTTAGTAGTAATTAGTTTGATGTATTTATATTAAGGGCTTTAGGAATTTTTATAATAATTTGGAATTAAAATCTTATTGAAAAGATGGAAATATTCTTAACACAAATATAAACTTTGGGAAATAATTATTTAGAAAGAACCAAATAATTGATCGTCTTATTCACGATAGTTTCTGCAAATAATTTTAAAATCACAGTCAGGAATGATTTTTAATTCAATGTTTGCATATACTAATCTAAGTACATTCTATGAAAGCAGGTTTCAGTCCCATTGTTGTTATCGTTAGTGTGTCCATGCATTAGCTGCATCTTCACAATTAATAACCATATAGCCAGCAATTTGGAGTAAAAACTCTGCGATGGCTTCTCCAACATGTAGGGTAATTGGGCCGCAAATATCCGCCGTAAACGTATACCATATACCTTGGTGTAGAACTAAGAGAAGAGCCTCTCTTAGGCGATCGTCTCAACCTCTTCTTCCTCCTTATTTCCAGCTTTAAGTTGTCCTTGTACATCAGCCAAAATAGACTTCAACAATATTCTCGCTTCTTGTAAATTTTTCACACCATCTTTTATCAA
>CALLFA010000199.1 GCA_937997635.1 uncultured Saprospiraceae bacterium
TGAGATGAAATGAAAACCCCATTCCCTAAAGTCCCGTAGGGACAACATATGGGTAGCAAAATTAACATCATAAACAGTCATTGTGCCGTAGGTACAAAACGTGTTACTGCACGGTATATGTATCTGCAGCACAATCTTGGTTAGGCCGATACACGAAAGCTTGTGTAGTGGAATCAAGCCTTTGTTATAAACTAAACTCCAAAGCAATACGACTTAAGGCATTAGCGAGTGGTAAGCAATTGCAGATAGAAATTAACATAGATTAAGATGTGCATAACGCGTGCAAAAAAACTTAGTTGAATCCTACCCTAATACCGTATCCAATTTTACATTTGCGCGCCTATGCCAAAAGCGATAGTATTTGGATTGTCAGAACATCCAGATCTCAAAATATCATTGCCTACTGCTGTTATTGCAGAAAAGGATAAAGCAGGGAAACTTGGTTTGAGGATACGGACTGCTACTCCTGATGTAGTGAGTAGCTTTCATTCGCTTTCCTTATCAGAAGCAGAGGCAAAGTGCTTGAGTATCATTGAGGATTTGACTGACGAATCTCTTACTTCGCGGTTTGTCAAATCCAAACGGTCGTCTTTAAAAAAACAGTGGCAGGATAAAGTCGTTAAGAAGTCTATCTCTTCTGCTATAGATAAGCAGATGAATGAGTTCTTCCAAATATGTTCAGAATACAATCTTCCGTTTTGCACACGCCTAGATCCAAATACCTCGCTCGAACAGTTTCTATTGAATTATGACACACTCCATTTCAAACCAAATCTGCATTTCAAAAAAATAAATGAAGGGATCGAGTACAAACTACAGTTAACTCTCGACGACAAGATATACTCACCTAAAGAACACAATTGCCACATCGTCTGCAATAATCCAGGTTGGATTGTTTGGGGTACAACCCTCACCAAGCTCGACTTGCTCAATGGAAATAAACTAAAACCATTTTTGACGAAATCCTCCATTAAAATCCCAGCGAGAATGACGAAGGATTATATGGACAAATTCGTCAAAGAAATGATCCATAAAACAGAGGTGACCTTGGATGGTTTTGATTATATTCTTAATGACTCAACTCCCACAGCTGAGTTAATAGCTAGAGAAGATTTCATTTCAGAATCTTGGTTGTTTGATCTGTTGATTCATTATGGAAATGAAACTTTCCATTACTGGGCAAAGGAGTCGCAACGAACAAGAATGAATGTCTCAGGTGAGCATGTATCCTTTAGTGTTTCGAAGCGAGATCCCTCATTTGAAAACAACATCATCAACACACTTAACGCAAAAGGACTCATCGTTGACAAAACCAAACGATTGCAACTCAGTTCTAAATCTGAAGATCCATTTGCCGTTTTGCATTGGATGCTTGAGTATAAGAGAGAATTGGAAAAATCAGGCGTATCAGTGGTTTTACCCGAAATAAATAAACACACACTATCTACCCATCAGCCAACCATTGCACTATCAACTGTTGAAGAAAATGATTGGTTTGATGTTAGAGCAGTCATTACAGTTGGTAAAGAAGCCGTCCGTTTTGCAAATTTGATCAACCACATAAAAGTAGGCAATCGCGTATTTGAATTAGAAAACGGAGAGGCATTTATCATACCAGAAGAATGGATGACTAAATATTCTAGCCTTTCTCGCTGGGCAAAAGTCTCCGATGATAAAGTGAGTATTTTAAAAAGTCAGTATACCATTCTCGAAGAAGAAGAAAAAGACAACAATTCAATTAGGCTTTATGACTCGATAGAAGAATTAAACCCATTTATACCATCCAAAAAATTAAAAGCGTCATTGCGTCCCTACCAATTGGAGGGTGCTGCATGGATAGTCAATCACAAAGAACATGGTCTGGGATGCTGCTTGGCTGATGACATGGGTCTGGGTAAAACATTACAAACCATTGCAGCATTACTTCACGAAAAAGAACAAACAGTAGAAGCAGAGGCTGTTGCCGTAAATGAAGGTCAAGCTCAACTTGATTTATTTTCTTCTGAGCTAGAGGAGACCATTCAGCCATTGCGCACACTCATCGCTATGCCAGCATCATTGGTCTTCAATTGGGAAATCGAGCTACGCAAGTTTGCACCACAATTATTTGTATACAAGCACATAGGTCCTCAACGCAAAAAAAATAGAACAGAAATAAAAATTCATGACATCATTTTATCCAGTTATCAAACTGTCCTTAGAGACATTGAATTATTAAAACAAATAGAATGGCGTTACATCGTATTGGATGAATCACAATACATTAAAAATCCATCGTCGAAAATATTTCAAGCTATTCAAGAATTACAGACAGAACATAAGATCAGCTTATCTGGAACACCAATAGAAAATTCTTTATCAGATTTATGGTCGCAAATGCAGTTCATCAACCCAGACATCCTTGGCACATTTAGCTTTTTCAAAAAACATTTTCAGACACCCATTCAAAAAGACAACGACGAGTCTTTAATTGACGAACTTAAAAAAATCACTGGCCCCTATATATTGCGTCGAACAAAGTCTGAAGTTTTGAAAGACCTTCCAGAAAAAACAGAACAATATGTGTTTTGTGAAATGTCTGTAAAACAAAAAACCCAGTACGAAGCTGAAAAAAGTGCCACACGTAATTTGATTTTAGATTCCAACTTAAATGATCCACAGACTAAAATGCAAGTACTGAGTTCCTTATTAAAGCTCAGGCAAATTGCAAATCATCCAACGCTTTGTGATTCAGAATATAATGGTGAGTCTGGCAAATTTGACAACATCAAAGAATCGTTATTAAAACTGCATAAGTCTGGTCAAAAAGCACTGCTCTTTAGTTCGTTCACTTCTCACCTCGACTTGTTTGCAGATTGGTTAAAAGAAGCAGAGATTCCCTTTGTGACCTTGACTGGTAAGAGTACTCAGAAGCAACGCCAACAAGCGGTAAAACAATTTCAGGAATCTGAAGATGTCTCTTTCTTTCTCATCTCTATAAAAGCTGGGGGTACAGGCTTGAACCTTACTGCCGCTCATTATGTGTTTATTCTCGATCCCTGGTGGAATCCATTTATCGAAGAGCAAGCAATCGCCCGAGCCCACAGAATAGGGCTCAACCATTCTCTTCATGTACAGAAATATATCAGCAAGGATACGATTGAAGAAAAGATCATGACCCTGCAGCAAAAGAAGAAGGCACTGGCGGAGGAGATCATTTCGACTTCAGAGACATTGGTCTGGAATAAGCAAGAATTGCAATTTTTACTTAGCTAGTACTAATAAACAAGTGTTTCTGAGAAACGTATGATTTGTAAAGCAAAGATATAAATATCAGAAATAGTTGTTGATGTGTTAGTCTAGGCTTGCCACATCTGAAGTGTTCCAAAAAAAATAAACCTGTTCTTTGTCAAAGTCAAACAGCATTTTTGAGGCATTAATGGCTGATAAACTCAATATGCCATCAAAAGACAATTCATCTTGAAATTTACTAAGGTCAGTATACATAACGGAAAACTGATCTATCGACACATTCGCCAAATGCACACTGTCTATGGTGAAATCATCAGTTGAAGTCTTTCCAAATGATCTCTGCAAAGAGTCAAAGCGTTTCTTGAATTGTTGATCAAGCACACTAATGTTGGCACCAGAATCCAATAGCATCGTCAACGATTCACCTTGTATGTCAATGGTGATAAAGGACTGATTCAGATGATTGGACAACTTGGCTTTGCTGACGGTATAATCAAATACATCCATCAGATTTGCTGTTGACCGATTAGAGATAAAAGATACTTTGTTCAACTCATAATCAATGAGTACGTTATAGCCAACTGTTACCTCTGTCCCAATGACACCATCTATGACAATACCTAAAGCTTGTTCAATTGGAGCCATATCAAACTTTACCGCCTGAAGCTGTTCTTTTTTAATGTTGCCGAAAGTAAATTCTTGAATTTCTGTAGCAGAAGCATGCGCATCAAAATCGCTTGATTCTATGAATATGTCTCCTTCTTGATGAGCATCTTCATTCAAAGCAATGAATGAACAACCTGTATCTAGGATATAATTGCCTTTTTTGGAATCGACTGATGCTTCTAAGATGATCAAGCCATTAACTAGGGTAAAATCAACTGAAAAGTTATCTACTGGTGTATTGTTCGCAGCAAGCGTAGACCACAGTGAATT
>CALLFA010000200.1 GCA_937997635.1 uncultured Saprospiraceae bacterium
TGTCCGCTAGGAGAGTATCGGTCGCCGCTTCTGATGAAGCGGTTCGTGCCTCTCAAGGGTCGGATTAGGGAATTTATGTCCGCTAGGAGAGTTGTCGGTCGCCGCTTCTGATGGAGCGATTCGTGCCTTTCAAAGGTCGGATTAGGAAATTTGTTGTCCGCTAGGAGAGTTGTCGGTCGCCGCTTCTGATGAAGCGGTTCGTGCCTTTTAAAAGTCGGATTAGGAAATTTATGTCCGCTAGGAGAGTTGTCGGTCGCCGCTTCTGATGAAGCGGTTCGTGAGCTTTAAAGGTCCGTTTAGGACCTTTAATCAAGCCTTTTAGGCTTGATCGCTCACTCACCCATTTGGGGGATTGTGGGGGTGGAAAATTGAAATTACCTTTATCATATCAAGAACAATGGTTCTGAATATGAAAGACAATTTGTAAAGAGAAAACATAAATAATTAAAAATAAAACAATTATGAATGTATAAACGATGTTGATAGCTTCCCTAAAGAGACTTCCATAACTCTTCTGAATCCCTTCACCATCACACCGTAGTCAGAAACCATTTTTAATTGCCTAATACCTTAACTGGTATTTATAGTAAAACCATACACTATGAAATACAATCTATCTATGCGCGAATCTCAGGTCTTGCACCTCATCGCCCATGAATTCACCAACTCTGAAATTGCTGATCGCTTATACATCAGCCAATATACAGCCAAGGACCATAGAAAATCCCTCTTGAAGAAATTAGATGTCCGTAACTCTGCTGGACTCGTCCGACGAGCGTTCGAGCTTGGGCTTATGACGATCCTGATCACTGCTCATGCAAGCTGATTCCGCTTATATCCAAAAAATTACCAGCTGGGTATAGCTGCCGGTTAGCAAAATCTCTTTTCATTTAAAAATCAATAACCATGAAAAAGTATATTCATTTACGCAAACGAAACAAGCCTACAAAAAAGCAGATTCTACACATCTTCATATTTGAGAGAATCACCAGCTATTTAGAGTCAATAAAAACTTCCAAAATGAAAAACTTCCAAGTGGCAACTAGTTGTGCGTTAATTCTAATTATGATAGCAACAAAGAGTTTAGCACAAACATTTGTGTCAACTAAAGAGATATTTACCTCTGATCAACTCATGGTACCGACAATGCTTGGCGAAAAAACTGATAATCCTGTCAAAATCAAATCTGACATTCACGATACAAATGGAAAAATCTTATCCAAGAAAAGCCAAAACTCAACATTCCAGGTGACTTATACCGGGTTTTCTCAGGCAGCGCAAGAGGCATTCCAACATGCCGTTGACATATGGGAGGCGACGATTCACTCCGATGTCCCCATTCGGGTGGACGCGAAGTGGTCTGCATTGGGATATAACCCAAATGGAATAAATACACTCGGTTCTGCTGGCCCGGGACCTACATTTTTTCAATTAAATGGACCAGATGTATTCCCAAATACCCTTTATCCAATAGCATTGGTAAATAAAATTACAGGGTTAGATAATGATCCAGCAAATCCGCATATTCTGGCTGAGTTCAATAGCGATATCCCATTTTGGTATTTTGGTACAGATGCAAATCCTGGAGCAGGTCAATCTGATTTTGTGTCGGTAGTCCTTCATGAGATAGCCCATGGTCTTGGATTTCTTGGCGGTGCAATGTCAAATTCCATCTACTTTGGTGCTAATAATACTATTCCTATTGTCTATTCACAATTAGTCGAAGAAGGTGATGGAACTTCAATTTTGACTTATCCACATAATTCCGCAGATTTGATTGCAGCTTTAATTGGAGGTGATTTATTTTACAATGGTCCTTTTACAGTTGCAAATTTTGGTTCTCGACCAGAGTTATTTGCGCCGAATCCATTTGATCAGGGATCAAGTTATGGTCATCTCAATCCCATTGCTTCTTCTCCACTTATGGAACCTTCCATCGATCCTGGTGAAGCAAAACACATGCTATCAGATTTCGAGTTAGGTATGTTTTATGATATGGGCTGGGACCCTGATCCCGGCAATCCTCTTTTACCATTGGACGTTTGTAACCATGATATTACGGCTGTAGATCTCGGCAGTCGCATTAATGGAGAAAATGCTGGAGGCATCTGGGTTGTCAATGCTGGTGGTTTACAACCAACTGCTGGGTTTGATGCTGGTGCTGGCACATTCGTTCCTAATGGGAATGCTACGGGGACTTATATTTTTGATTATACATTCCCATTAGGAATATCCGCTAGTGTTACTTTAAATTTGATTGAGATATCGAGTGGGATTGCTGCTTCTAATGTAGCGGTTTGTAACACAGACACAAATACAATTGTACTTTCGCAATCTTTGACAGGAGCAGATACTGGCGGCTCGTGGACTCTAAACCCAGGAAGCCTTGTACCTGCTTCGGGATTTAATGGTGCCAGTGGTACATTCACTCCTGATGGTAATACCGCTGGAGATTATTTTTTTGATTACACAGTGAGTGATCCACGCTGTACCTCAGATAAATCAACCACCATACAAATCACTTTGAATGCTTGTCCAGCAAATGATCTTTGCACTAATGCACAAGAAATATTCTGTGGTAATTTGATTTCTGGAACCACAAATTTTGCTACCAATGAAGTTGAGCCAGATTGTGATGGAGGTACAGCTGATCAGCAAGGCGTGTGGTATAAATTTACTGGTAATGGCGGACATACTGTATTGTCTACCTGTTCAGCAAATACAAATTTTGATACCGAATTGCGAGTCTTTGAAGGCACTTGTGGTAATTTTATCTGTGCTCCCAATGGTTTAAATGATGATGATTTTGATTGCTCTTTTAACATCAGACATTCACTGATTGAGTTTTTTGCAGAGCTGGGTAAAGAATACCACATTTGGGTATCTCCATACGCAACAAATCAACCAACTGGAGATTTTGAATTAAGCATCTCTTGTGACTCTTGCTCTGATATGATCGATACGGACAATGATGGTATTGCCGCCTGTTTTGATTTGTGCCCGACTGTTGCAGATGCCTCATTAAACTTTGAGCGAGAAGGGAATTTTGCAGGCAACACCTCTGATCATATTGAGGTGCCACATAACCCTGCTTTTAATTTGTCAGATGGAGATTTTGCATTTGAAGCCTGGATTTATCCTAATGGAACAGATGGAAACTCCAGAGCCATCGTATCAAAGGGCCATGGAGGCAACAGTAATACAGTATACATTTTTGAAGCGGTTGCTGATCCAGATTCTGAATTTGGCCAAGCAGGTAAATTGGGTCTTTTTTTGGGAGATGTAGCGGGTAATACGGAATGGCAATTTAGTGATTCCAAGGTGCCTCCGTTTACTTGGAGTCATGTGGCAGTATCTGTCGAATTTTCAGGCTCTTCTCCTATAGCGACATTTTATTTGAATGGGAATGAAGATGGAATTAGAACCTATTCAGATACTCAAGCCCCACTATTCAACACAGATACAAATCCACTTTACATTGGTAGGCAAGGATGGTCGTGTGATTGTAATTTTATGGATGGTAGGATTGATGAAGTGGCGATATGGGATAGGGCCATATCACAACCTGAAATGCAAGCATCCATAGACGGACCATATCTAGGTAATGAGTTTGGCCTCATTGCGTATTATGATTTTAATGATGAAGATGCTTGTGTTGCGAATAATAACAACATTATGCTGACGGATAAAGCTAGTGGTTATGATGGTACACTGACTAACTTTGCGCTTACTGCTGGATGTAGTTCCAATTGGGCCCCTGGGCATAATGTTGGTGATTGCGAACCAGTCTGCCAGTCTAATCTTGCTGACAATCTGGTGTCTTATTGGAATTTTGATAATACGATTGTTGACCACCAAGGCCCCAATAATGGATCACATATTGGTAACGGAAGTACTTACGAAACTGGAGTGTTTGACAATTGCATTAAGCTTGATGGCGTAAGTAGTTATGTTAGCGTTGGTAATGATCCTTCTCTTAATTTCGAAAATAAATCTATTAGTATTTCTGCTTGGTTTAAAGTCGACCAATTTGACACACCTTGGCAGACGTTAATCTCAAAAGGAGAAGGTGCTAATTTTAGAATTGCAAGGCATGCAACAACAAATGAGATTTCCTATAATGGAGGTTTCCCTGATGTGATTGCTCCGATAAATATCAATGATGAACAGTTTCACCATATGGTGGCAGTGACAGAGGCCAATGTTTCTAAATCTATATACTTGGATGGTAGGTTGATCTTGACAGAACCATTTGGTGTAAATATTATTGACGGTGCCAGAGACCTGTTGATTGGTAATAATCCAGATATACTTAGTAGAATTTGGAATGGTTGGATTGATGATGTTGCTATATGGGATATACCACTCTCTTCATGTGATGTCAACGCGATATTCTCATCAGGTCAAAGTTTGGCAGATATGATCGGACTGGATACGTGTCCATCTGACTATGAAGGTTTGACAGGAAATCATGCAACGAATTCAATTTATGAAACAGATGGGGAAATTACATCTGATCAAGTGATTGGTGAGCCAGCAGATATTATATATGATTCAGCCACCCACATTGAATTAAATCAGGGATTTGAAGTAAATGCTGGAAGTTTATTTCATGCATTTATAGATGGTTGTAATTAAATGGTATACAACTAAAGACTAAAATGTGTTTTTACTATAAAGGCCTCGCTTTTCGAAGCGGGGCTTTTATTTTCCTTCAGTCGCAATGATCAACCTGCTTGCCGTTGGCATGTGTTGAATCAGTACATAGTAAGCCTACCTACGGCAAGCAGGCCCTAAAATAAAAATGTGTTTCACTAATATGTCCCTGTCTGTATAGTGTCAGATGGAGACTCTTTTTTATATATTATTTTGAGGGCCAGTTTAGCTATTAATATGATCCTGCTTTTCGTTTTGACTTTATTACATACGACAGTCGGTTCATTTAAATTCATTTCTGTTTAGTGTGAATAATGAGGATACACATAGCTGATTAAAGTATAAATTAGTGCTTGATCCACTAAAATCATAGCAATCGTTTATTACCGATTAATAGTGATATTTATACCGATTAATAGTGATTTCGAGACAACTTTCTATCAATAGTAGTAAATACCCTATACATTTATTTTCAATAGGATTCGATGAGAGTAAACGCTAAGGTTTCTAATAGGGACCTTGAGTATTCTCAAATATCAATTATTAAAATAATCAAAAATGAAGTACTTCATCTTAATGTGCATCGCTTTATTTTATTGCAAATCAATATCTGGACAAGATTTATTGCAAAGAGTGAAACAAGAGACTTTTATAAAAAATAATACTATCACAAATACTAATTCAGTTCTTGCGCAAAAATTTATACATGCGAATAAAAATGAGTTGCCAGTTATCTCATTATTTAATGCAAAACAGATTGACAGTCAAAAAAGAACAGCCATTGATCAATCAGTGTCTGATGCTATTGTACTGAATTTTAATCGAAAAGATTTAAGCTCATTTATCAGTGCAAAAAATTCACATCCACAGTTTTTATTGCGGATTCCCGTTGACGATACAAGGTCTTTTGATTTGTTGTTAGAAGAGTCGACAGCATTAAGTGAGACTTTCGAATTATTGACAAGCGATGGAGAACAGATTGACTATGACGCACCAGGAGCTTTTTACAATGGCATTATTGATGGGATTCCAGAATCATTTGCGACTGTGTCAATTTCTGAGAAGGGTGTAGAAATCATAGCATCCGATCGTTCTGGTAATTACATTTTGACAGAAATAACGGGTTCAGAAAGTGAGTATATTTTATTTAATGATTTTAAGCTGAAGCAAAAGAAAGATTTTGTATGTGACATGAATACTGAAAACTTTGTGATGCCAGACTATTTTGATCCAAATGACAATAAAGATCAATTTCAATTAAAAGTACGGGATAATGTAGAAGTGTACGTTGAAGTGGATTATGACTTGTATGCTGATAATAATTCTAACCCTAATCAAACAATGGATTTTGTATTAGATTTATTTCGCGCATCAGTAAGTGTATTTGAGCAAGAACAAATTTCATTAAGATTAAATAGAGTGTTTATTTGGACAGTAAATGGTGATCCGTTTAATAACATTACTACACAAGATGACCTAAAAGAGCAATTAGAGGATTGGGCATGTATAGGGTTTAGTGATGCTGATATTGCGCATTACATCAGTTCATCAGGCGGACTCCGAGGTAGAGCTAATAGTATTGGTGAATTATGCGATCAACAAGATTCTGGCCCCATTTGTGGCAATGACTTTACCAGTCATTGTGCCTCACTAGGTATGACAACACCCTTTGTCGCAATAAATCAGACTGCTTCTGATCAACTAGGATTTACAGTTCCAAGTTGGGAATTGGATGTGTTTAACCATGAAATGGGACATGTATTTGGCTCACCACATACACATGGTTGCTATTGGAATGGCAATGATACACAAATCGATGACTGTGGTAACGTTGGTGCAAATGACCCTGAAGGTGGGCCATGTTACGATACTGCAAATCCAAATATACCTGCTATAGGTGGAACAGTTATGAGTTATTGCTGGATAAATCTGAGTTTAGGTTTTGGAACGCAACCAGGAAATTTAATCCGAAGTGTTATTAATAACAGTAGCTGTATTGATGACTATGAGATTGCATGTCCTGAAGTAGAAACACTTGAAAATACAATCACAAGCAATATCACATACGACGCCAAAAAAGAGGTGCTCATTCATGATAGCTCAGTCGCTAATGGCTTTGATCCCACATTTACCGGAGGCGAACGAACAATCATATATGGCAATTTTCAATGTGCAGTAGGTGCAGGTTTTAATATCACCTTGAATGGCTGCAATTAATTTTCAATTTTAAAAACTAAAACAATGAAATATTTTATTCAAACAATACTAATCGTATTTGGATGTACAACAGGTCAATTTGCACAAGTGAATGTCACAAGTTCAACGGGAAATGTTTCCATAGGATCATTAGCATCAGGTTCACATAAATTGACATTATATGGTCCGATGAGTTTGAGGCACCCTAATACGACTGACTTAGGGTTTATTCGATTTGCGAACTCCTCAAATTCACAATTGGGTTTTATGCAGTTTACCAATCCTGCAAATATCAATGATGTTGATTTCCAAATTGAAACAGATTTTGGCGACATCGAGATTGATGCAAAACAAGAGTTGCGATTTTTAGTCAATGATGCCGTTACAGCAGAAATACGATCCAATGGTATGTATCTTAAAAGCAGTGATTATCTAGGTTGGGACGAAGGTGCGACCAGAAAAGCGTATATGTATTATAATGGCCAGAATTTATTTTTAGAGAATGATGAAATTGGCGGAGATGTCACCTTGGATGCTGAAGGAAGAATTACCTTCAATATCGATGACTCTAATCGAATGGTAATTGACGAAGTAGGTAATGTTGGCATTGGAACTACCTCACCTCATCAAAAATTTACAGTTAATGGAAATGTCGCCCTCGGTGCTGGAAATAGTTATGGATTTTATGAGTCTAGTGTCTTGAAGGCTGGTGTGGCTTTTAACGGTACGGATATGTTTATGACTAACCTTGATGGTGCTGCAACAATCATTGGTGAAACACATGTCGCGATGAACGTTAATGGTGTCGAACACATGCGCGTAGCTTTAAGTGGTAACGTTGGTATTAACCAAGTTGCACCCACGGAGCGCTTGCACATTGACGGTGGCATCAGACTAGGTAATGCAGTTGGCAATGCCAATGGGACAATCAGATTTAATGGCTCAGACTTGCAAGGAAGAGTAGGAGGGACTTGGGTCTCCTTAACTGCTGCTGGTGGAGGACTTTGGGGCAATTCAGGTAATAATGCTTTCTACACAGCTGGTAATGTAGGCATCGGGACGAGCTCTCCTGCACACAAATTGCAAGTGAATGGTGACATTGGTATGACAGGCGAGATTATAGGTGTTTCTGATGTACGTACGAAAAAAGAAATTAATGCAATAGGTCGAGCGCTTGAAACACTAAATTCACTCAAGCCTGTGTCGTATACATTTGATGCAACAAACTTTGATGAGCTGGATTTACCAGAAGGCAAACAATTTGGATTTATTGCCCAAGAATTGGAAGCTGTGCTCCCTGAACTTGTATCGACAAGTACTTCGTTAACAGATCAGGGCGGTAAGTCAACGAGTTTGAAAGGTATTAATTATATACAATTGATTCCATTGCTGACGCAAGCAATTCAGGATCAGCATGCACTTATCCAACAACAAGAGGAAGAATTAGACATACATGCTAACTTGTTGGCTGAGCAGACAAAACAAATTAAAGACATACAAGCTCAACTTAATGGCTTGAAAAAATAGCAACAAATTTTTCTTAAAATGTCTGATAGAATAGCACAAGATCGATACGCCTTGTGCTGCTTTTTTTGCGGATTGTTGATGTATATTTTTTAAATACACGTTTTATGAATTTGCAACTTTGGAACTTCCAACTCGTGCTTCCTCATCTGAACGTTTACAAACGGAGTAAGTGCATATAAAATGTATCAAAAACACCCTTGTTGTCTCTTGACTAATCTGGTCATCCGATGGCTATTCAAAACATCACTAGTTCTTTTTGTGCCAGTTGTTAATGCTAAAAGTTAACCCAAACCTCCTTTGTTAAGTATCGAATTACCTAATTATAATCAATTAATGTTTATAGCTAATTGTTGATCGTTTCAGTGCACAAGCGTTATATTCGCATTTTTTATTATCAACGAAAACTTGGAATTTGCAATTGCAAATGTTAGCTTCAAATCGTTAACCATTTACCTATACCCAAGTGAAATCAAATAAAATTTTTAATTAATTAGTAACTATGAAAAAACTATTGCTAATACGTGTCTTGGCCGCAAGCTGCATGCTGTGTGCTACGTTGACCGTATTTTCTCAAACAGTGAGCGGGACCGTCCTTGATCAATTCAACGATCCGGTGATTGGAGCGTCTGTAATTGTAAAAGGTACGACAAACGGTACCATTACCGATCTTGACGGAAGATTCAGTCTGGATCAAGTGAATGCTGGTTCTGAATTGGAAATATCCTATTTGGGCTACCGAACACAAACGCTTACAGTATCATCAGATAATGCTGTCCTGGATGTGCTTATGGCGGAAGACATTAATCAACTTGACGAAGTAGTCATTACTGGTCTGGCCACGACTGTCAAAAGAAAGAATTTGGCAAACTCAGTTGCACGTATTGATGCAAATGAACTCACCGGTATAGTCCCTCAAGGTACGCTCGATGGTGCTCTCTATGGCAAATTCAAAGGAGCAGAAATTAGAGCAAATTCTGGTGCCCCTGGTGGCGGGTTGTCTTTCAAATTGAGAGGGACAACTTCAATCAGTGGCTCTTCTCAACCGTTGATCATCGTAGACGGTATTTATGTGGATAACTCTTCAACACCAGCGGGTCTCAATATTGTCTCAGCAGCAGCTGGCGGTGGATCTACCTCTAATCAGGATAATCCATCTAACAGACTTGCAGATTTAAACCCAGACGATATTGAATCAGTCGAAATTTTAAAGGGAGCATCAGCAGCCGCTATTTACGGTTCTCGTGCTTCAGGAGGTGTGGTTATTATCACTACCAAAAGAGGAGAAAACGGCAGAACTAAAGTCAATATTTCTCAATCCATCGGACAGACTTCTCAATTAAATAAATTGGGGATTAGACAATGGACAGAGGAAAGAGTAATGGGCTCTAACTTTGCTGGTGATGTAGACAACTTCAGAGCTGCACAATCTGCTGGCAGAATAAATAACTTTGAAGATATTTTGTATGGCAATAATGGCGCATTGTACAATACGAATGTCAGTATTACTGGTGGTAGCGAAGACACTAAATTCTATATTGGCGGCTCTTTCAAAGATGAAGATGGGATTGTAACAAACACAGGTTATAACAAAGCATCAGCCAGAGTAAATATTGATCAAAAAATATCTGATATTTTTGACGCGTCGGTATCAACTAATTATATCTGGTCTTCCGCAGACAGAGGATTTTTCAATAACGATAATTCTGGAACTACGATTGGAATATCGTTTACTTCAACACCTGCTTGGGCTGACTTATTGCCTAATGAGAATGGGATATTCCCAGCAAATCCATTTGCACCATCTAACTTTTTAGAGACTGCAGCGAATGTCACAAACAATGAAACGGTGAATCGTTTTATCGGTGGAGGGACGCTATCGGCTAAGATTTTCCAGAATGAGAATTCATCTCTTAAAGCCTCTTTCAGAGGAGGTGTGGATTTTTTCAATCTCAATACAACTGCATTGTTCCCGAACACGCTACAATTTCAGAGAGATGGAAATGGTTTAAACGGTGTTTCTGTACAAGGATTCACTAGAAATTTAAATACAAACCTTGCAGCGTTTTTAGTTCATAATATCTATACAGACAGTGGCATTGGTTTCACCACATCAGGTGGATTAACTCAAGAAAATTTCAATAGAAATACCATTCTTGGAGAAGCTTCTGATTTGATTGGTACACAGACGAATCTGGATCAGGCAGGTAATAGAAATGTCACACAAGGTAGATTGATCCAAGAGGATAAAGGCTTTTTTGTTCAAGAGGAAGTCAATTTCAAAGATCAGATCATCGCGACAATAGGACTGAGAGGAGATAAGTCTTCCAATAATGGAGATGTCAATAAACTCTTCTTTTATCCAAAAGCAAACATTGCTGTCAATTTAGGCGAGTTTGGAATATGGGATGATTCAAGCCCTATTTCACAATTAAAGTTAAGAGCGGCTTATGGTGAGTCAGGAAACTTTGCCTCTTTCGGGTCTAAGTTTACCACTCTGCAATCAACAATTGTCAACGGTCGAGCTGGTGTGTTTACACCTGGGTTGTTAGGTAATGCTAATGTAGGTCCTGAGCGTCAAAAAGAATTTGAGATAGGCGCTGACTTTGAGCTATTCAACAGATTTTCTATAGATGCTACATACTACATTAAATCAGTAGAAGACTTACTATTAAACGCAGACGTGCCTACGTCATCTGGTTTCTCATCTCAAGTGACTAATGCGGCAAAACTCCAAAACAAAGGCTTTGAAATAGGTTTGAATCTTGGTGTACTTAATACGCAAAACTTAGATTGGAACTCAAGATTTAGCTTCTGGACGAATACTGCCGAAGTAACAGAATTATTAGTACCTGATTTTACAACAGGTGGTTTTGCAGATTTTCTTGGAAACTTTTTAATCAAAGAAGGATTCAGCCCGACGACAATAATTGGTGTTGGTCCTGACCCAACCGTAGGTCTAAATGGGGGAGAACCAAGCTTACAAGTTTTTGGTAATGCTGAACCTGACTTTCAATTGTCTTGGTCCAACAATCTTCAGTTTAATGATCTAAGCTTGTCATTCTTATGGCACTGGAAGCAGGGTGGTGACAACATCAACTTGTCCACACTGTTGTTTGATCTAAATAATACTACGCATGACTTTGATGACGTGACACTGGATCCTGAAGGCGTCATGAGTAACGGAGATTTTAGACTCGCTAACTTAGGAAGCAATACTGACCCATACATCGAAGATGCGAGTTACATCAGACTTAGAGAGATCGGATTGTATTATAAGTTACCAGAATCAATATTGGGTGATGTTGCTAGACTAACCGTTGGTGTTTCTGGAAACAATTTGATCAATATATTTGATTACAACAGTTATGATCCAGAAGTTTCAAACTTTGGAGGAAACGGCTTGTCGACTGGGGTAGAGGTGACACCTTTCCCATCAGCGAAGCGATTTGACTTTCATGTAAAAGCTAGTTTCTAATCATTCACTCAAAAAAGTATAAATAATGAAAATTTTAAAATATATATTTTTAGCAGTCTTGCTTATTCCGTTTGCAAGTTGCGACATAGAAGACTTCCCAAATCCAAATGGATCGTCCATCGCTGAGTTTGACGCAGATGCATCTAATAGTGCTTTGCAGACTTTGGTTACAGGCATGGAAGATCTGTTGAGACAAGAGATTGGGTTTTATTACGACGTGGTCTCCATCATTGGTAGAGAATACTATTTCTTCACAGGATCTGATCCAAGATTCACAGGAGAGGTTCTTGGTAGAGGAGATTCGCAGTTAGATAATGCTGGGTTTTATGGCACTAGACCATATCTTGGCAGATACAGAACCATACGTACTGCCAATGTATTGATCGATGGTGCAAGCAATTCGACACTCCTCACTACAGAAGAGCTGAACGGCTATTTGGGATTTGCTCGGACTTTCCAAGCTTATGAATTATTACTTGTGTCAAATCTGCAATTTGAAAACGGCATTCGTGTCGATGTTCGAGACTCAGAAAATTTAGGACCATTTGTAGATTATAATGCAGCATTAGCAGCCATACAAAATTTATTGAGTGAAGCTGCTACGAATTTGAATGCTGCAGGCGATGCATTCCCATTCAATCTTTCTGCTGCAATGGAAGCTTTTTCTACACCGCAGTCTTTCTTAGGATTCAACAGAGGTATTGCAGCTCGGGTATCCTTGTATCAAGGAAATACAGGTGAAGCTTTGTCAAATCTAGCGTCGTCGTTTATGGACATTGATGGAGATTTGATGGCTGGAGCATTCCGGTTTTATTCAACAGCTGGTGGTGATTTTGCAAATAACTTATTTAGAGTACCAGACCAAGCTGATGCAATTATTGCTCACCCGAGTTTTGTAGAGGATGCTTTAGCCGGTGACAATCGACTATCAAAAGTGTTATTGAGACCATCAGGAACATTACAATTGGATGATTTGAGTGGGGATTATGATGTCGTCCGTTATCAGTCGATGTCTGATTTTGTGCCATATATGAGAAATGAAGAATTGGTCTTGATCTATGCAGAAGCCAATGCTTCTTCTAATGCTGGAGAATCAGTAAGAGCCATCAATGCGATACGGTCTGCTGCTGGATTGTCTGATTATTCTGGCGGTATGGATGCAGCTAGCTTATTGGATGAAGTACTTTTCCAAAGACGATATTCACTCTTTGCCGAAGGGCACAGATGGATAGACGCTCGTAGAACCAATAGGTTAGGTAGCTTGCCTATCGACAGAGCTGGTGATGATGTTTGGGTGCAATTGCCTAGACCTGTGTCAGAAGCTGGAGGATAGATTGTTAGCAAATTGAAAAACAAACATATAGCCCATTCATTATTTTGTGAATGGGCTTTTTTAATGTAATAGAACCTTGTACTTCACCACTTAAGCTGGATAGACTTTCCGAATCAACTCAACAACAGTACGATGGACACCCCAGTCAAATATTTTAGTAGCTATCAGAGCTTCAACACGTTCTTCATATTCATTGTGAAATAAAGCATCTTCGATAAGTAACAATGCTTTGTCTAATGATTTGATAATGGTGTTTTTTAGCGGATCTGAATAAAAGCCATATGTTTTCATAAACTGAATCCCTTGTTCAGCATTAAATAAATACACGTCAATCATGTCCCAGTTGTACGTGGCATTTTTCTCTAACTCTGTTAATAGTGCATTGATTTTTTGGATCCTAGGCCGTCTTGGTTTGCGGAAGCTTTTTGTCTTATATTTCTTCTGAATGGATTGCTTAGCTTTATCGTAGATTTTATTCCGTTCCTTTTCATCACCCAATTCTAATGCATAGAAAGACTTCACTTCAGGGATTTTCTCATACAGTACTCTAAGCTCATCTCTGAGTTCATCTTCACCAAGGTGTTCAATGTGTTTTATAAAAACAGACTTTCTCACGATGAAAAATTACAGAAAATCTTTATATATGTCAGGATTGAGTATGCTTTTAATAAAATTTTACAAGCGTTTCATTATCTTGATAGTTGACTGCATCATGAATGCGAATCTCATGTTTCAAAATTCCACCCTTATGAAAAAGCTGTTTTTTTATGTGTTACTAGTCGGACTATTACCAGCATGTTCTGCCCAGAAAGAATTGCCGATGCGTAACAGTCCTTCAGATATGATGATGACTTTATTGTCTGATACTCCTATAGAAGAGGATTTACAAGAATTGTGTGATCGCTATGGCGGTAGGGTGACGGGAACAGATGTAAATTTAGCCTCGGTTGACTGGGCAGTTCGGAAATTTGAGGAGGCTGGTGTAAGTGTGAAAAAGGAAGCATTTACCATACCTTCTCTTTGGATAGAAAATGGCACTATAGCATCCGTAACAGGTGCTACCGAATTTACGCCAAAAGTCGTCGCAAAGTATTACTCGAAAACCACACCAAAGGATGGATTGAAAGCTAAGATTATCGATGTAGGTTTTGGAACAGACGCCGACTTTGCCGAAGCAGGAACAACAGTCAAAGGTAATTATGTCTTGGTGGAAGCTGATTTGTGTTTGGATGTGGATGGCCTGTTCAAAGAATATTCTGACGCAGCTGCAATTGATGCCAGAGCTGCTGCGGCAGGTGCTGTAGGTATCATCAACATGTCATCAAGGCCCAAAAAGTTATTGTATAGATTTATCGCTTCTGATGGACCTGACCATGGATTAGTCAATATTGTCATGGCAAGAGAAGATGCATTCAGATGTCAACGAATGTTGCGTAATGGAGATCAACTAGATTTTGACGTCACCTTAAATGCTGTCACAGAAACGGAAAGTACAAGCTACAATGTCATCGCTGAAATTAAGGGTTCAGAAATGGCTGATGAATATGTACTGATCGGTGCTCATCTAGATTCATGGGGACTTGGTACGGGGGCGAATGACAATGGCTGCAATGTCTCTATGATGATAGACATTGCAAGACAAATGCAAAGTCTTGGCATCCAACCAAAACGCACCATCCGATTCGCCTTGTGGAATGCTGAAGAACAAGGCTACTTCGGTTCTTGGGGCTACACCAAAAGTCACCAAGCAGAATTAGACAAGCACATCATGGCAATGTCTGTGGATATCGGTAGTGGTGGCATTACTGGATTTTTCTCTAATGGTAGACCAGAGATGGCAGCAATAACCGAGAAGGTAATGAAGCCTGTATCTGGCCTTGGAGCAAAAACGGTCCTTGATATACCAATAGTCGGCACCGATAATTTTGACTTTATGCTCGAAGGTGTCGGCAATCTCATCGCTAATCATAAACCTTTTAATTACGGTGTCAATTATCATGCTTCATCTGACACTTACGACAAAGTGGATTTAGAATCATTAAAACGCAATACAGCAATCGTGGCTTCTGTAGCTTTGGGATTTGCCAATCTTCCGGCAGAGGAGGTCACATGGAAGCGTCAGTCTCCAGAGGAAATAGCGAAAATCATATCAGACTTTAATCTAGAATTTCCCATGCGTATGTTTGGTGTGTATGAGGCTTGGGAGAGAGGGGAGAGAGGGAGGCATTGAGGTTTTGGTTTTAGCTTTTAGCAGTTAGCTTTTAGCTCCTAGCTCCTAGCTCCTAGCTCCTAGCTCATTAAACTGTGTCTGGTTTAGAGTGATCATCCATCTCACCTTCCAACATGGTGTTTACCATTTTCTGAAGCAAATCACTAAATGGACTTTCTTCCCCAAACAGCGGCTTTTTCGATTTTAAGTGTTCGCGCAGCTTTGCTTCTAGCTCACTCCCTAATGTTAATTTGTCTTTCATTAGTACTAAGTTAATAGACACAGTTTATTGAACAGTCTCACCAACTAACCACAAACCGCTAAAGCAAACAGCTAAAAGCTAACAGCAAACCGCAAACCGCTAAAGCAAACCGCAAACCGCTAAAGCAAACCGCAAACCGCTAAAGCAAACCGCAAACCGCTAAAGCAAACCGCTAAAAGCAAACCGCTAAAGCAAACCGCTAAAAGCAAACCGCTAAAGCAAACCGCTAAAAGCAAACCGCTAAAAGCAAACCGCTAAAAGCAAACCGCTAAAAGCCAAAAGCTAAAAGCCAAAAGCTAAAAGCCAAAAGCTAAAAGCTAACAGCTAACAGCTAAAAGCTAACCACTAACAGCTAAAACCTAACCACCAACCCCTATCTCCTCAACCAGATTCCGAAAAGCAATCCCAAAATACAATTCATAGCTAGACCTCTCTACATAACCCAGATGAGGCGTGCATATCACATTTGGCATTTGAAGCAATGGATGGTTCTTGTTAATAATTGGCTCTTCATCAAAGACATCTATAGCAGCAAATCCAGGTGTCCCTTCTTTAAGAGCTTTGACCAATGCGCCTTCTTCGATTAAGCCTGCGCGTGATGTATTTACCAGTAGTGCATCACTTTTCATTTGACGCAAGTCATCTAATGTGACAATACCTTTAGTCCGTTCTTTAAATCTAATATGCAAACTGAGGACATCAATTGTCTGTAGAAAAATTTCTTTCGATGGCGCTACTTCAAATCCATTCTCACTTGCTGTTTTTGTAGATTCTTCTCCTCCCCACACCATGACATTAGCTCCAAAAGCTTTTGCATAATCTGCCACTCGTTTTCCTATACGGCCATAGCTCCAAATACCAATTGTTTTACCGTAAACTCTTCTTCCAATATTTGTTTGCCAATGTCCGTTTTTCATTCCTTGGACTGCTTGGGGTATTAGACGAAGACCATTCATAATCAATGCCCAACTTAATTCAGCAGTTGCAATCGGATCTCCTTTGCCTTCCAATACAACAACATCTCGTGCTTCACATGCAGTGACATCAATGTGTCCAGCATTTTTGCCCGTTTGAGAAACTACCTTTACACTAGGTAGTTTGTCAAGTAAGCTTGCTGTAATCTTTGTCCTAGTTCTATTGAGCACCAAAGCTTCTGGCTGATCCAGATCACTAGCGAGTTGATCTTCTGATTCGTAATGTTTATTTAAAATCTGAATATCATGACCATCTAAAAGTTTAAAAGCCTTTAGTGTAGATATGCAATTCTGATAGTCATCTAAAATAGCGATCTTCATGGCAGTATTTTAATAGTATACAAAGCCTTCCATCAGTTTTCGTGCTGTTCTATAAGTGCCTGCACTGTCGATTACAAACTTGTCGCCATTCATACTCGTTTGCAATTCGACTGGGATTTTACCCGCTTGGTGTTCCAAAATACAAGTCTCATTTTCCTTTGGCCTCACCAATAATTCAGAAGCAATTGTTCCCTCACACATACCTGCAGAAGTAACGCAGACTGCACCACTCACCGCATGAGTAGGGTGCAGTGTTTTAGGAGTAAAATACAAGGAGCGTATGTGTCCTCCATTTGAAGGAGCACTAAGAATACCAATTTTTGGCAACACACTTTTAGACACATCTCCCATACCTGCGATCGTTGCAATCTCTCTTCGTATAGATTCGAATTGATCCATCAAATCTAATTTATCGAGAAAGTAGTCACCTGTCTCCTGCCCAGTCAATCCAAATGAGGACGCCTTCATATGCACCATAATGTTGCCCGCATCAAATAAAGTTACTTCTGTACCGAGTATGATGTCCTTTTTGTTTCCTGTTGGAAATAACTTTCCAGTTGCGCCTCCTTCAATTCCTTTCATACGCATGAGGATTGGTGCGCCCATACCTCTTACGCCATCAATTTTAAAATCACCATCTGTATAATTGACACCTTGATCATCTGTTTTCACAACCATTTCTGCTGTAGAATCGGTATTAATGTTATAGACATTTACGGTTGTTTCTTTTCCAGAAATGTTGACCCATCCTTTCTCAATGGCAAATGGACCAACACCAGACATCATATTACCACATGTAGGCTTGGTGTCAACCACAGCCTCATCAATAAATACTTGTGCGAATAGATAATCTACATCGATTCCTGGACGAGAGGAAGGCTGTACCATAACAACTTTACTTGTCACAAAAGTAGCCCCTCCAATACCATCAATTTGCTTTTTGTCTGGAGACCCCATGATGCGTAACAATGCGTCGTTTCTTTGATCTGGTTCAGATGGTAATTCTCTTAAATCCAAAAATGGACCTTTGGAAGTGCCGCCTCTCATGTAAATACAACTTACTCTGTTCATAGTAATCCTTGCGGTAATTCGAGGTTTAAAAAATGGCTAAAGCCCAACAATAGTAACACACCACCGGCAGTTAAGAGTGCGGTATGTAACCAGCTTGTTCCTGCTTTTAATGTAAAAAATGATATAAAAAATAAAATAATCGAAGGCACAAAACCAATGATCATACTCAGAATATATAAACCACCAACCCAAGCTATCGGTTCAAACCAACTTGCCTTAAAAGTACCTTCTTCAGCTACTTGTTCTGCATCAAATATTTCAGGTTTTGATTGATCATTGCTTTTGTAAATCCAAAAGAGATATAATATAAATGGGATAAGTATAATTGAGATCACCATTGGAAAAACTCCGCCTAAAAACGATTGTTTGATAGAATCGAATAGCGACAACATTACTAAAATTCCAATAACCCCAGAGAAAACAAATTGTGGTGTGATCTTCAATTTTTGAGCAAGACCTTTTTCTATCAGTTCAGCATTTTCATCCACTGATCCTTTTCTGCTAAAGTAAACTGAAATGATGGATAGCAACATGATGATGATAACGCCTGGACGCATAAACATATTCAAACCATAAAATTGTACTGACATATTCAAGTAACTTTCCGCTTGAGTGGCTAATACAAACCCAATCAGAAAGGCAGGTCTGGACCAACCAAAACGCTTCATGAAAATACCTAACACACCAAACAATAAGAGAATCCATAAATCAATAATGTCCTTTGTCGCTTGAAAAGCCGCAAAGCTAATGACCATAATCATGAATGGCGCTAAGAGTGAAAATTTAATTTTTGTAAGTCGAGAAATGGGGTTTGCCAGAAACAAGGATAAGCCAGCTCCAAGTACATTCGCTATGGCAAGTGACCAAATAATGGTATAGGTCAAATCAATGTCTTTCGTTACCATTGATGGACCAGCTTCTATGCCAATTAACACCATCCCACCCAGAAAGACAGCCATTGAACCAGAACCTGGAATTCCGAACAATAGGGTAGGCATGAGTGCTCCACCTTCCTTGGCATTGTTTGCAGATTCTGGTGCAATAACACCTCTGATGTCTCCTTTTCCAAAGCCTGATTTGTCTTTTGTTGTTTGTACTACATGGCCATACGCAATCCAGTCAACCACACTACCTCCCATCCCAGGTATCGCACCAATGATTGTACCTAAGCCAGCACAACGAAGGGCCAACCATTTATTTTTGATCAGATCTTTAATGCCTCGCGTCCATCCACCTTTACCTAATTCTGCACCTTCTGCAATTGCCGTGTCTTTTCTAAAAAGTTCTGAAATCTCTGGAAATGCAAAGATGGAAAGCGCAATTATCACCAAAGGGATGCCGTCGTATAAATAGTTGATGCCGAAGACCATTCTGTATTCACCAGTTGCAGGTGCAGCACCAATTGAGCCTACGATAAGCCCAAGTCCGCACGCAATGACACCTTTTGTGACACTCTTCCCAGAAAGTGAACCAACCATCGATAATCCAAAAATGGCTAGCATAAACAATTCGGCTGACCCAAAAAGTAAAATCATTGGGCGTGCGATTTGCACGAAAAATGTCAAAATCACTGCACCAAATAAACCACCAAACAAGGATGACGAAAATGCTGCAGCCAATGCTCTGGATGCCTCGCCTTTTTTCGCTAAAGCAAATCCGTCTAAGACAGTGGCCTGACTCGAACTACTCCCAGGTATTCCCATCAATACAGACGTAAACGTGGCAGATGTCGGGATCACAGCAACTAATCCAACCAATGTGGCAAGCGCAGATACTTCATCCATACCATAAATGAAAGGCAATAGTAAAGAGAGACCAGCTATACCTCCCAAACCGGGGAATACACCAATCACCAATCCCAACAAAACTCCAAGTATCAAGAACGGAAAGTGTTCTAGAGAGAATAGTGTTTGGAAAGCGTTTAGTACGAGGTCAAGCATTGTATTTTTTTATTTCTGTTTTTCTTGATTCTAAATATTTAGATCAAATTTTTCTCGTAACCAAGTTTTCATAAATTCTTTTTCATCAGCATCTACCTTCGTTGCTAAATCAAAAATTTTAGATGCAGGAGGACCAACGACCTGTTCGTATAAACCAAGAGCTTTAACCTTGGTCTCTTTATACTTTTCTGCTTTTTTCATTTTTTGAATGCCATCTTGAAACAACTCGACTATCCTATCTGGAGTTTCTTTTGGAGTCAATAATAATTTCATTCCACCAAAACCAGCAGACATAAAGGCAAACCATGTATCCCACCTAATGCCTTCCAATTCATAGCCTAAGGACGCATACACCTCTCCAAAATGAGGTAAGTCAGGAAAGCTGGGATCTCTGATCAACTGACCATTTGCATCTAAGGCGCCAAAACTAAAGAGCGGAATTGCTTCTCCTTTTTCTACTAATGGAATTACATTTTTTAAATACGCAGACGACGTTTGATAATCAACCAATACTTCTCCTCTTTCAAAAGCGAGTCTTCCAGCTCCGCGTCCTCTAAAACCAAACACAGCTTGTACATTCATGCCCAGTAAATCAAACGAAAACATTGGCACAATATCCAAAGAGGTGGGTCCTTGGCTAGCATATTTTAATTTTTTATCCAACAACAGTTTAATGTCACCAGCACCTTTCAGTCCAAGGGTAGGTGAGCAATATACAACTCCTCCAGTAGGGTAAGCCATTATCGGTTTATAGTTATCGTAGTCGTATCTGACACGTGGATCGTCCAATAAATAGGGCATCTGTGTCGTGCCAGAAGTACCAAGTATCATGATGCCATCTGGCTTGACATTATCGGCAAAGTAATTTGCTCCTTTAATGGAACCTCCACCGGGAATGTTTGTCACAATGATGGTTGGATTGCCTTCTATGTTGTCTGTGAAATATGGCGCATTGTATCTTGCCCATGTGTCTCCACCACCTCCTTCCTTAAATGGAATGACCCACTGAATGGTTTTATTCTTAAAATAATCATCATCAATCTGAATATCTTCACTATTTTCTAAAGTGATGTCTACAGAATTTGTAGCGTTCAAAAATTGGAGACCGAAATAGATGGATAGAAAGAGAATGCTCAATGCAGATATTTGTAGAATTTTACTCTTTTGTTCTGACATGATTTATTTTTTTGCCGCTGCGTTTCCTGCCAATCTACCGAAGACTGCACCGGAAGTTAAGCCTGATCCACCAGGATAACCATTGTAAAATACACCACCTACCAGTTCTCCACAAGCATATAAGCCTTTAATTGTATTGTCTGATTTATCCAATACAGCTGCTTGTTCATTTACTTTCAAACCTCCATAGGTAAATGTGATGCCACATTTGACAGGGAATGCTTTATATGGTGGTGTATCCAGCACGTTCGCCCAGTTAGTTTTATTTAATAACAACCCTTGTGTGGACTTGCCATCTAGTACCGTAGGATCAAAAGCTATGTTTTTATTGACAGCATTATTATATTCCAGTATGGTTTTTATTGTTTGTTGTTGATCTACATTTTCCATTTGGGTTACCAGGCCTTCCAAGGTATCAGATTCAATATAGGATGCGTCCCAAAAACGGTATTCTGCATATAGTAGATCTTCAATCTTACTATCGAAAATTTGCCAAGCATAACCATCTGGTTGTTGCAGAATAGCTTTGCCAAACTGAGCATAAGTGTAATTTCTAAAATTGATGCCTTCGTCTACGAAACGATTACCTTCTGTGTTAATCATGATGCCTAAGAAATAGCAAATCTTACGATAGTTTTTTCTATCCAAATGCGGTATATCTAGGTTGCCATAATTAGGCATGTTTGCGTCCATGGGGGTAGCATGACAACCTTCGGGATTCCCTTCGAATTGTGCACCGATGTTCATTGCCATTTCTATCCCAGCACCTAAGTTGTGCTGACTTCCCCTGACTAAGCAATCTTCCCAATGGTCTCCCATAAGCTTTTTTCTCATGTGTTTACTTGCTTCGAAGCCTCCACAGCCAAGCACAACTGCATCACAGTACATGGTTTTTAATTCGCCATCATCTATAAATTTTACGCCAGTCACTTTTTTGTTTTCAACAAGCAATTCTGTCACTTTAGATTGATACTGGATGGTACCACCAAGTCTTATAAATTCATTCAATTCAGCCTCGACCAAACCAACACCTTCGCCTTCAGCGGCAAGAGTCAATCCACCCCAAAAAATATATTTACCATCTTTTTCAAATGTCTGTCTTGAATAGATTGGGTCAAACTTTACATTATGCCCAGCAAGCCATAACATGGTCTCATAGCTATTATTGATCAACAGATTTTGTTGTAGACTCAATGGTCTGCCATCATTAAACCCTAATAAGTCTGATTGGAATTTTTCTTTTGAGTACGTGCCAAACTCTGTATTTGGTAATCTGTCGTCGTCAGGATTGTTAAGCAAAGGTATTAAGTCATCTTTGGAGTCATATACAAAACGCATAGCGCCAGCAGTGTACTTAGAATTGCCACCAGCTTCTTGTTCATTTGCGGCCTCTAATATAAGTACACTTGAGCCTTGTTCTGCCGCCGCGATTGCAGCACACAAAGCAGCATTTCCAGAACCGATGACAATTATTGAATTCAATGTTTTCAATTTAGTAAAAAGAAAAGGAGTCTTCCGATTGAAAGACTCCTAATTCAAAATTAATTAAGCATGAAAAAAAACTATGTTTCATTACCAGTTATAATTCAGAGAAATATTTGCCCATCTTCCAATAGTGCCAAACTGGTTAACTCTTCTTGAATAGATGACTTCATTTCTTACTTGAGTTCGGGACAACATATCTGGATACGTGTCAAAGATGTTATTGACACCAGCTGTAAAAGAAAAGTTTTCAGAGAACTTATATGAAGCAGAGAAATCAAATAATGTTTTTGCAGCCAGTATTTGTGGATTGCCATCATCGTCTCTAGTCCTTGGTTCAGAAACCTCACCAAAATTTGTGCCTCTTAGGATAAAGCCAACATTGCCAATACTGTAATCAACAGAACCAATGATTTTTCTTTTTGGAGAACCATCTGTAATGTAGACAATATCGTTGTTTGCTGTAGTTAAGTCTCCTGCAAGTGCACTTAGTCCTGATGGTAAACTAACACCATCTTCTTCTGGTACTTCTGTGCTGTTGAAATTAGCAGATAAATTAAGTCCAAGGTTGTTGCCTTCAGAAATAAATAGTCTATAGCTTGCTACAAAATCCAAACCTGTTGTAACTGTATTTATTGCATTTGTGAATACGGTAATTTCATCAAAATTAGTACCATTAAACGCTGAGAAATCAGCAGGATTAATTCCACCGAGCGATACAATTCTATCGTCTATAGCAACTCTATATCCATCTATCGTCAAGGTCAAACCTTCAAACTTTGCAGTAACACCTGCAGCAATATCGATTGACGTTTCTGCTTCAAGATTAGAGAAACCAAACGCTTGCTGGACAAGTGCATTTCTGACAGGTAAAATTGGTTCGAGTACAGAATTACCGTCATTGTCAAAAGAGATCTGACTAAAATTACTATACTCGTATTGAGCCAAGCCTGGAGCTCTGAATGATCTGTTTATTGATGCTCTAATGCCAATGTTGTCTGTTGCTTTAAAACGACCAGCCAATTTCCAAGAAAAATCGCCACCGAAATCAGAATAATTCTCATAACGTACAGCACCATTCACCAAGAAAGCCTCTGACAAATCTGATTCTACTTCTACATAAACTCCAGTGTTATTTCTTCTAAATTCTCCATCTGTTCTGTCAGTAAATCCTTCTCTACCAGATGAACCAATATCCCTGCTGTCTCTGAATTCACCTGGTAAAAATGATTCAATCTGTCCTTGTGATTGTTGAAATGACTCACCTCTTATTTCTGTACCGAAAGCCACAGTCGTATTGTCAAATGTTTTAGACACATCTGCATTCAATACTGTCTGAGTGACATTCAAACCACCAGTATAAAATTGTGTAGGAGAGTCAACATCTAATGATGGGTTTACCGTATTGCGAGCGAATAATTGTACGTCATTACCACTAAATCCTAAGCTCAAATCTCCATTCCAACCACTACCAATATTACCTTTGATACCAGATAATACTTGGAAGTCTGTTAACACAGATGGTACTTCAGGATTGTATCCATCTGGAAATATTTCAAGTACTGCTCTGCTGGTACGAGCAGGTGTTCTGGTAAAAACACCACCGACTATTTGCTTTCTAGTTAAGCCGCCAAAACCATAAAAATCAAACTGGTCATTTATTTTGTTTCCAGCATTGACAAAAATACCATAGTTGGTGTTTTCTGCAGTTCCTAAAATAGCGCGATCTGGATTAATTCCTCTGATTCTTTGTAACTCTTCATCTGAAGATACTCCTGCTGCTGCTACCTGTTCGTCAGTAAACCAGCCTGACGAATGAGAATAAATCCCTGATCTATCTGTAGGTTCAGCATGACTGAAATGGAGAGTTGTATTAAGAAAACCTTCTTCCCCCCAAGCTGCTCCGAAGTTAGCTGAACCGCTGAATGTCTGGCCATCTCTTACTCTATCTTCTCCATAAATACGCTCTCCTTCAGGACCACCATTTGAAATACCGTCCCAAGTTGGTGCAGTAGATGCTACACCAGTATATAAAGTAATAGAACCGCCTTCACGTGCATCATTCAACTGGAAATTCATGACACCTGCAATGGCATCAGAACCATATTGAGCAGCTGCACCATCACGCAAAATTTCTACTCTCTTGATCGCTGCTGATGGAATTGAATTTATATCATTTGCTAATTGGCCTTTTCCAACGCCTGCATTATTCGAGAAGAAGGCAACCTTATGCCTACGCTTTCCATTAACTAGCAATAGCGTTTGGTCAGGAGATAACCCTCTCAAAGAAGCTGGATCTACCAAAGGTGCTAAATCATTGATACCAAATTTTACAGCACTAAATGAAGGTGCTGAAAAATGCAATGCCTGTGCAATATCTGGTTGACCTGTCGCTTTCAATTCTCTTGATGAGACGACATCAATTGGTACAGGACGATCTACATCCGATCTAGGTTTCCCACGAGAGCCAAGAACAGTTATACCTTCCAATACAACTCCCTCCTGCATCGTCACGGAGACATTACTTTGACCAACAATATTAACATCAATATCATCGTATCCTGTATAAGAGACCACAAGTTCTGTTGCATCATCTGGAACATTCAATGAGAATGAGCCGTCCAAATCTGTGATCGTTCCTATAGAGGACCCTTTGACAGAAACGTTTGCACCGATAAGCGGTGTACCAGAGTCGTCTCTGACAACTCCTGATACAATTCTGTCATCCTCCTGTACTTCTTCGTCAGCTTCGATAAGTACGATGCTGTTTTCTCCATATAATTTGTATTCTATCTCGAATGGTACGAGTAAATTATCCAAAACATCAGCAAGCACTTCTTTTTCTGCTTTGATTGTGATTTCAGAGATATCATTAATCAAACTAGACTTGTAGGTAAAGTAAACTTTCGCTTTTTTCTCTATTGATTTAAGTGCCTTTTTCATAGGGACATCTTCAAGAGAAATAGTGATTTTGTTTTTCAAAACTTTTTCACCTGTCACGCCATTCGCGATGATGACGGTAACTGAAAATAAAATAAGCAAACAAGGCAAGAGAATGAGCCTCGTCGGTTTAAAAAATTTTGTGTAGTGTTTTTTCATAGTAAAACATTTTTTCAATTATGACATATACCTGTGATATAGATTTTAACATCCTTTTCGATGTAGTTGAGACCTAATGGATCACAGATTAATTTTAGTTTTTCAAAAAGTGGTTGGTTTGATAGGGTTGTCGTAATTAGACAGGATCGATGAATGCGCTGATCAATGTCTATTTCGACACCATAGGCAAGCTCTAAGGCTTCAACAATTTCATATATAGAACTATCCTCAAAATGTGTTTTAGTCAATTGTTTTAAAGGCTTGATCAATGCAGGTGTTGCCACTAGACGTTTATTAAACTCGAGATTCGACTTTTTCAAAGTCGCTATCTGATTTGGCGTAACAATGATGGGATCTAATTCTTTAATTGTTTTTGCTTGGTATTCTTTTACTTCTTTGCTACGGTAGACTGCTACTTTTCCTGTTTTGACAATCACTTCAATGTCTTTATCATCTTCCTCAGCTTTGACAAAAAAGCTAGTACCTAGTACTCTGACGACTGCTTCATTTGCATAGACATAAAACGGCTTGAGTGTATCTCTTTGAATGTCGAAAAAAGCATCTCCCTTTAATAATACTTTTCTCGTTTTTTGATCAAATGTTATTGGATATTTAATATAGGCATTTGGCTCTAGAATAACTTGACTTCCATCTGCCAGATCAACAGGCCAATTTGTCTCAGAGTCATTTGTGTATTCTATCCATCTTTCATCAGATGTTACGATAGCATCATTATCATCTGGATTATAAAAAGTAAAACCTGTCCAGGCAATGCTTGAGACGATTAATGTGACAATACAAGCCGCAGCAAATCTAATGAGCTTAGAATATTTCTTATTTGGCTTACTTTTTTGATCAATATTAGACTGAATCCCAGACCACACTTCTTGGCGTATCTTCTGACTCTCTGGAGGAGCATCGAATTCGTGAATGGATAGAATAATATCACGTGCTGCTTTTACTTGAAGCGCTGCAAGTTCGGATGTGTTGCTGTAATTAGTCCAGTATGATTTATCTGTACCATACAAGACATAGTTGACAAATCCTTGATTGTCAAGTAAATCTGCAGCCTCATAATTGTTTTCAAAATCCACGTATATGCTATTTTGTACTTATAAGTGTCTAGAATAGCGTGGATATACTCAGTTAGGAAGATTTATTTTTGATTTATTTTTTCTGAATGACTGATATGCTCTTTGTAAGCTGTTCGCAACTGATTGTGCATTCATATTTAACAACTCTCCAATTTCGGGATTAGTTAAGCCTTGGTAAAATTTTAAATGAAGGACTTCTCGTTGTCGCTTCGGCATAGATATTAGAATTTGCTGAAGCGCTGCCTTTTCATCAATAGGCTGTTCTCTTGAAGAAGTGCTGAATTCTGCAGCATATCTGTCGATGTCAATAACCTTTACATTATTTGCTTTTTTGATGAGTTTATATCGAACAGATTTGAGTAGATAAGCATGAATGTTTTTGATATCAAGTCGGTCTTTTCTCTTTGTCCATAAATCTGTAAAGACATCTTGGATAGCATCTTTAACGTCTGATTTATTCTGTTGAATTTTAATTCCGTAGGCAAATAATTTCTCGAATTCTCTCTCAAATAAATGTTTGAAAGCAAGCTCGTTTTGCTCAGTTTCAGCCCATAGCTCATCGCAAGACATGGTTAAAAAATGTAGATGTTTCATGCAGCTAAAAATTAAAATGACTTTACCAAAGTAGTTATTGTGTGTTAGAAAATCTAATGTTTGAATGGAAAATGTGGGGTTTGGGGTTTTGGTTGTTAGCTGTTATCCGATAGTTGGTGGTCGATAGTTGATGGTCGATAGTTGATGGTCGATAGCTGGTGGTCGATAGTTGGTGGTCGATAGGTGGTGGTCGATAGTTGTTGGTCGATAGTTGGTGGTCGATAGTTGGTAGTTGATGGTCGATAGTTGATGAAACTAAAAACTATGGACTAAAAACTATGGACTAAAAACTATGGACTAAAAACTATGGACTAAAAACTATGGACTAAAAACTATGGATTAAAAACTATGGACTAAAAACTATGGACTAAAAACTATGGACTAAAAACTATGGACTAAAAACTATGGACTAAAAACTATGGTCTAAAAAACTATGGATTAAAAACTATGGACTAAAAACTATGGACTAAAAACTATGGACTAAAAACTATGGACTAAAAACTATGGACTAAAAACTATGGACTAAAAAACTATGGTCTAAAAACTAAAAACTCACTCCCTAGCCACCTCAAAAAACACCTCTTGACTATTAAATGCAGAGAAAACACCCAAGGCATTCACTACATTAGAGGGCGGCTCATTTAAGTCTCTAGAATCTTGTTCGCGATTTTCGAAAAGTGCGGCATATTCCT
>CALLFA010000201.1 GCA_937997635.1 uncultured Saprospiraceae bacterium
TTTCTTGTATATGGCAGGAGATTTTGAAGCGAAGGCAGATGCTGAAGCTTATCTAAACACTATCATTTCAGTTTATCCAAATGCTTATTTAGTCGAATTTGATAATGGGAATCGAGTGAATTAATTTCCAATCTCTTAGTACTTACGGCGGGCCTATAAAAGATTTTGTGTTTCAGATTGTTCAGAATCAGTTGTACGAGCGTTCATTAGCAATGACGAAAGTACCTATTGACAACTTCCCTATACCCATTTCTCTGACAACCACAATTATATTCTTAGTTTTGGCTACATGGATTTTTCTGACATACTGAGAGATTACAGTCTAGATGTTTTGGATCATGGCCAATTCGTCCTCAATGCGCTTTTAGCTGCTTTACTCAGCTGGATATTGTCCATATACTACAATCGATTTGGCAGAGTGATCGGTAATCGATCGCGCTTTTCAGGAAACTTTATGCTGTTGGCGTTGACGACAATGTTGATCATTTACATTGTAAAGTCAAGCATTGCCTTATCGCTTGGACTTGTAGGTGCACTGTCTATTGTGCGTTTCAGAGCAGCGATCAAAGAACCAGAAGAATTGGTCTATCTGTTTTTGGTCATCGGTATTGGTTTGGGAATGGGTGCTAATCAACCAGGCATTACGATTCTGGCGTTTGTACTTATTATGGCTTTGTTGATTTTAACGCAAGTGTCAAAAGCAAAGTCGATTCTAGCTGCAGACAAACAAATGGTCTTGCATGTGTCCAGTGCTTTTTTGAGTGAAGAAGACATCAATGCCATCCTTCTGGAAAAAGTGCCAGCTCTAAGCCTTAAGCGTTTGAGTACGGATAAAGGCTTGACACATGTGGTGTACGATATCGAGTTTGATTCTATGGATCAGATTAGTCAAGTGAAATCAGCACTGTTGGCAAAAGACCCGGATTTGTCTTTTTCTCTTATTGATCAAGGCCAACTCAGCACTTAAGCTATGAAGTTTCTGGTGTACATAGCTTGTTGTTTGGTTTTTGCCACTACTTGTATCGCACAGCAGCGTCTTGAAAAAGAAAGTAAATTTTTGATTGCGGATGTCGATGCTGAGACCCTTACGGGAATGTTAGATTCTCTATTGGCAGAGGGTACCTTGTTTATGACAGAAACAGGAATCGTAAATAGAACAACGACAGAGCTGTTTACAGACGAATACTTTGATTCAACAAACAAACAACTGTTGAATCAGAATCTAAGTCTTCGTTACCGAGAAAGAAAGCAATCAGAAAATCAAGAAAAGAAGTTAGTCCAATTTAAAGGTTTGCTTACGGAATCAAGCGGCATCCAATTTGAATATAAATTTGGGGTGCCTGATGTGCCTGACCGAAATGACATCTATGCAAGACATCCAGTTCTGGGGCGTGTCGATAAAGATGAGCGCGAACGATTTGGGTATGAATTAGCACGATTTGATATTGCTGTTGAGGGATTACAATCAGCTTTTCGCTTTGACCAAAAAAGACAACGGTGGTATCTGTCGGATTCGAAGGGAGATATGCTGACCGTATCGCTTGATCATGTTCGATTGAAGAGTATTCCGTTTCATTCGTTTACAGAACTAGAGATTGAGATAAATGAAAATAGGTACACAAATGGAAATGAGGCTGAACGAGCGTATTTGGATACAATACAGGATAAGCTTGTCCGTTTAAAAAAATTGGATTTTCCTTTTATGGAAGCTGACCAGCGATCGAAGTATGAGAAGATGCAGACGCTTATTGAAGGAAGTCTGTTGTCCAAAGTGAAGAACTCATTCGTCTGGTTGCTGTATGGAACCATTGTTTTATTGTCAGCAATAAAATTTAAGGGCTTATGAAATTAAAAAGCCGAAAACAAAATGACGGGCTATGGATCAAGCTAATGATTACATCAATACTTGGGATTTTTCTTCTAAACTTGTTGTTGTTTAGTCGGCCAACGGTAACGAAAACGCAAACAGTTGCCAGTCAAGATGCCGTAGATTTCATGCCACAAAAATTAGAGTTACAGATCCCTGAAGTCAATGTTAAAAAAATCAAAACCAAACGTGACGAAGCATTACAAGAAGGCCTGCTGTTTAGTTCGGCAGAGGATATGGTAGATGGGACATTGCGTGTTGGAGACGATACCAAAGCAATGCGATTGAGATTGAAAGGTGACTTACTGGACCACATAAAAGGGGACAAATGGTCCTACCGCATTCAGCTAAAAAATGACCAGGAGTGGAATCAAATGCAGACTTTTTCTATTCACAACAGTGGTGCTCGTTCGCATCTGGCAGAATGGTTGATGCTTCAATTGTTTCGACAAGAAGGCATCATGACACCTGACTATGACTTTATTGAAGTTGAAGAAAATGGTGTCAGTAAAGGTGTTTATGCCTACGAACAATTTTTTGACAACAAACTGCTTCAACAAAATAAACGTCCATTAGGTCCCATCCTCAAACATGCTGATGATGCCTATTGGGAAAATGTCCAAAAAGAGATAACTCCTTTTTATTGGACCAAAATGGCAGGGATAGAATTGATGAATACGGAAAATAAAAATGACCCCTCATTCATAGTAGCCTTTCAGCAAGCCAAATCAAAACTACAAGCCTACTTAGATGGTAAAGCCAAATTGATCGATGTGTTTGACGTGGATAAACTGGCCAAGTATTATGCTTTGATGGAAATCAGTCATGCATATCATGCTCAGCAAATCACCAACATCAGATTTTATTATAATCCATTGACAGCAAAGCTAGAACCAATTGGCTTTGATTGTTATGGTACTGACTTGCCCAATGTGACTAAAGATTGGTCAGCTGGTGGAGAAGGACAAAATCAATATGCTGAACCAAGTGAGGATTATCCATATGGTGGTGTCTACTTGCACAAATTTTTTCAAGACAGTATGATGACCGCTCGCTATTTAAAACAGCTGCACCAGTATTCATCAGAAGAGTTTTTGGATGACATAAAACATAAATGGAAAGTTGCATCAGAGCAACGAGCGGATTTTATACGATCAGATGAAGCATATAAGGACTATGCATTTTCTTTCGATGAGCTATTTGAAAAGGCCCAATGGACAAGAGAGAAGCTACTGCCATTGCCGTCATATTCTTTGACGACACAAGTGCAAGCTGGATCTAGAAAGCAGTTGATCTGTACGTCCTATCATTATTTCCCAATCGAATTGATCGGTCTAGGAAATGAGGAACTAGTACAAAAATTCAAAATGCCAATTTACTTAGAAGCCTATCACCAGGACCACGAAGCAGATGTTGAAGTCATTCAAAATATGAATAATTATAGAAGAGTCTATTTCAAAACTCTTGGTATAGATTCTATGTTTAGTGAAGAGATCAATCGTCTGTCGCTTGCCCCACAAACGCCAGATATTCTGAAAGGTGATTTGTCTTTTATCAAGGAGCATGATTGTATTAATCTCGTTGATAAGGACATCGCATTTGGGCCTTGTCCAATTACCTTGAATAAGACAGTTGTTATTCCTAATGGATATACCATTCGTGTTAAACCTGGTACAGTTATAAGACTTCAATCGAATGCTAATTTTATTTCTTTTTCTCCAATACAAGTAAATGGCTCAGCAAGCGAACCAGTACGCATTGAAGGAGCAAAAAATAATGGAATATTGCTCACTCAGGTTGCAGGCGAATCTCAATTTGATCACGTTATTTTAATTGATTTAGCTTCAGTCAATGAAGCCGAATTTCAATCCGATGCAGCATTGACTATTTTTGAAAGCGAGGTGGATATCGACAACGTCACTATGACAAATTCAACAGCTAAAAGTGCTTTGACTATCCAAAACTCAATTTTTAATATTAATGATCTAACTATTGACAGTTCACCAGGCAATGGGATCAATCTGGAATACAGTAAGGGCAGTATCGAACAGTTAACCTTGATCGATATTAATGTGAATGGGATTCAGTCCTATGATAGCTCCTTACATTTACATGGTGCTACATTAAATCACATAAAAGGGACAGCAGTTCAAATAGATCGATCTGATGCTACATCGTTGACGTCGATTGATATTGAGAAGAGTTATCGAGCTTTTAAAATTTCAGATTCAACCATCAAAGCAGATGAGATAACCATACAAGATGTCGAAGAAGGCATCCATGCTAAAAACCAAGATGATACTTCTGAAGTGGTTTTTACTCGTGGCAGTATGTCAGATGTGCGGTACCCTTACTTACTAGGCGGTGATGATGTTGTATATTGGAATGGACGTAAAAAGAAGGCACAATGAGGTACGAAAGAAAAGCCGTTGTTGACATCAATGAGTTAGGTCTTGTTCAAGCATCTGTGTTGAAGCATCCGCTTGCTTTTCGCAAACAGTTTCCTGATCGAAAGGTACATAGTGTGTATGTGGATTCTGTTGATTTTGATTTTTTACAAATGAATGTCATGGGCTCGTCAAACAGACAGAAATGGAGAATTCGCTGGTATGGTGACGGAGATGATAAAGTGCCTATGACGCTTGAGCGGAAATATAAGCATCATATGTTAGGGGCTAAACAATTGCATTCTTTGGGAGAATTCTCAAGTAAAGATTGGTTGTTCGCTTTCCAGAAAACAACAAGCATTGTAGAAAAAGTGTTTCCAGTTGCCAAGGTGAGTTACGATAGACAATATTACATTTCAAGTGATGATCAACTTCGACTCACAATAGATACAGCCATCAATTATCAAAAAATACAAGACAACCAACTGCAGTATTTGAGTATTGAAGAAGCAAAGCTTGTCATAGAACTTAAATATGATCAGAGCTATGAAACCGAATTAACAACTACTGATATAGCTAAATTTCCATTTCGCATAACAAAGAATTCAAAATATGTGAATGCGATGAAGGCTCACTGGTTTTGACCAGCTTTTGCTTTTTGTTTTTGCTCAAGCAACTCTAATATTTGTTCGTCAGTTTTGTCAAGATTTTCCACAAGAAAACGAACATCATCTGCCATTTCATGTTCTGGGTATTTGCGCAAAAAGTCGGTATAAATCTCTCTGGCACCATCTTTATCGTTTGCATTATTCTCCAGCATGAAACCTTTCAGAAAATAGACAGTTGGTGTCTTTTCGAAATCTGGATATTCTTCCAGTAACCAATCATAGATGCTCATCGCTTTAGGCAGCGTTCGAATACTTCTTGCAATTTCACCGGCTCTGTAGAGGAAGTCAGGAGATTTCGGATTGCACGGATCACTCAATGCTTGTGCTTCTGCAGCATCGACAAACTGAAGAGCAGCATCTCGATTGAGCCCAAACTGATCTGGATTTCTGAATACCTTTTCGAAAAGAGTGTCGATGTAAATTGTCGGATCTGTACCAATATTTTCTGGCAATGAGTTTTCCAAAGTATTATCTGTTGTTCCTGAGGCAAATTTTTGTTTGTAATTGAGGTAGACGACGGAGGCAGCATGTGCTTTGTTTAACGCACCCATACTTTTGGCAAGTGACAATACATCAGTTGGATTCAATTTGCAGTCAGTATCATCCTTTAACAAAGGCATTAAATAACTAACGGCTTTTCCATGCTGTCCTTGGCTTAGGGCAAATTGACTTGCTTCTTCCAGCATAGGTTTGATAAGCGTCTTGTTGTCTTTATTGCTACTGACAAACTCATTTATTTTAGTGAAATACTTGTCTAGTGTCTCACTTGTTGGGTTGGCCTTCGCTTCATCCATTAGAGACCTCAAGCCTTGGTATGCGGCATCTTCATTAGACCCACAAGAAGAGATAATTAAGATCAGTAAAGTAAATATCAAGGTATATCGCATAGTAGTCTACATATGATAATAAACCATAAAGTTACAAATAACAAAAACACATAGCACTATGAACTGTTATGATTTGTATGAGCGATACCAATTTCTTTTGGTTTAGACGTGATTTGCGTTTGAACGATAATGCAGGGTTATATCACGCATTAAAGCAAGGATTACCTGTACAATGTATCTTCATCTTTGACAAGCACATACTTGATGAATTGAAGGATAAAGACGATGCGAGAGTGACATTCATTTACGATACACTAAAGGGTTTAGATCAAGAGTTACAAGCACATGGTTCAAGGCTTCATGTATATTATGGAAAGCCTAAAGAGGTGTGGAAGGACATAAGTAAGAGCAAGAAGATTCAAACCGTATTTACAAATCGAGATTACGAACCATATGCTCTGGAACGCGATAAGAAAGTGAAGTCACTATTGAAAAAGGCGGGTGTAGGTTTTAAAACATATAAAGACCATGTCATCTTCGAGTCGGATGAAGTCTTAAAAGGGGATGGTGGTCCTTACACCGTATTTACGCC
>CALLFA010000202.1 GCA_937997635.1 uncultured Saprospiraceae bacterium
AGAGCCATTAAAAATGATCTTGCATTGACAAAACAAGCAAATGCATCCATGCGTGATGCGAGGGAACAATTAAAAAATAAACGGCTCATAAGAAAAGAAAAAATTGAGTTGGATGTTGAAAACCCACCTTGCAACAAAGAATACAACAGCTATGTCCAACACGCATGCTATGCTTACAATGACCCAGAACAACCTCAAGACAGCGTACTTTTAGAACAATACGAAATCACCGTTTTACTAAAAAACAAAAAGAAGTATTACAAAGTCTGTTTAAATGGTGAGGAATATTATGTTTTAAAAAATCAAGAGGAATAGACACCCCCACTACTGAGCGATCACTTACACTTGATATTTGAACTTGCTCTTGATATTTGAACTTGCACCTGAATCTGTCACTACTTCAGTCTTCTTTCCAATTCTTGTCTCCAGCGGCTATGGAAAATAGCACCTCGATGACTTGTGTTTGTTAATTCAATAAGTCTTTCATGTTCAGAGTAATCGCAAAGAGCAAGTGTCGAACTAGGCAACACTACCCTATCATTCTGAGTATAAAATATAGAAATTGGACAGGTCGTTTGTTCCAAATATTGCCAATTGGGAAATTGAAATTTGATTAAAAAATTGGGTACAATTGGAAGATATCTGTTCTTTAAATCAACAATACTTTTAAAAGGAGAAATCAAAAACAATTCTTTTGGTTTATTGACACCAGCAAGATAAGAGGCAGATCCTGAACCCATGGAATAACCAGCCAAGACAATATTTTCTTCACCATATTCCTTTTTCAAAAAATCATACACGATTTGAGCGTCATTGTAAAATTGATCATCAGACAACAACTTACCTTCACTCTTACCATAACCCCTATAATCAGGCATAAAAATATCGTAGCCCAAGCCTTCCATCATTTCAGATTGACGAATGCATCTGCGGATACTTCCTTTGTTGCCGTGATAGTATAAAATAACGCCTTTGGGGTTGTCTATTTTATTCCAATAGCAACTAATGTTAATTCCATCGGCTACTTCCAATTTTTGCTCCACTCCTTTTCGATACTTATAATCTGCAGGTAATGAATCAGGAATAAATAATAATGAGGCTTGCGCAAAATATACAAATATCGCACCGATGATGTATAGGACGATGATGAGGTAAAAGAGATATTTAAGAAACTTCACACAGATTCATTCTATTGGTGTTGAAATAATTGTAATCTTCTTACTCTTATAATGACTAATTGCAATAATCTTTTTGCCATAGCTTTTAAGACCGAATTAAAATGAAAAAATGTCCTCAGACTACCCTTCAATTATGTGTTCTTCTCGTTTTTTGTTCATATCACGTACAGCCTTTTCAATCCCCTTAGGCGTCAAAGTGTACATAGGTATGATGTCCTTAAGAAGTACGGTTGTTTGCGTATAATCCCATTCTGAACGGTGCATTGGATTGAGCCACACCATTCTGTCAAATTTATCTTTTAACAATTGCCAGTTGTGGTAACTGAGTCTTGACAATTCATATGGGGCCATAGCAGCATCTCCGATCACAAAGACTCTATAATTCGGATCTTTACTAAGTATCTTTTCGATAGGTACTCGCTTAGCTCTACGCACATCTTCATACACTCTGTCATATATGGTGTTGTGAAAATAATATGTCTCAAGATCATGTGCGAATCGCGTTTTCATTTTTTTAAACAACGAAGTCACTGAACGGATATAGGGATCCATTGAATAGCCACCATTATCGATCAATAAAATCACTTGAAGTTTGCGATCAATAATGTCTCTTTCTATTGGTAGGAAAAGGCCTCCTTGTTTGAGTCCTTCTTTAATTGTTTTTTTGATGTTCAGTTCCTTTTGAGCTGTCTCCTCTCTGATGCCTTTGAGGTATGATAAAGCAGCATCAACATTGTTATCATTCAAACGCTGATTCAAATCCACTGGATAGAATTTGCCGTCATCAACTACGGATCTTGCCATCTTACCACCACCAGTACCTCCTACTCGGATACCACCCATTGCTGCTCCACCATTTCCGTAAGGAGAAACTCCGCCTTGTCCTATCCAATGCTTACCGCCAAAGTGTTTCCCTTTCTGTTGTTCCATCACTTTTTGCATGCGCCTCTTCAATTCTTCTAGATCAACTTTTCGGTAGTCTGCGGCTTTATCCACCTTCATATCCTCTGGGACTTCGCCATCTCCATCTTCGTCCTTCATGTCAGGGTCATCGTCTGCTAAAATATCTTCACCAGATAAAATTTCGTTGATGTCGTAACTGGTGACATGAATCTCATTTAAGAATTGATCAATGAGTTCGCTGACATCAAGATCTTCGGCATCGGGATGATCTTCGAGATAGGATTCTTTCCAATCTTCAAATGCTTTTGATCTAGCTATAGCTGAATTTAACTTCTCCCCTTTATTGACATTGATCTCATAAAAGTATTTGTAGAATGCTTGGGTAAAAGGTCCTAGTAATTTAGGGTCTTTCACACAGATACCCTTCAACACCACATAGATATCTCCAATCAGATTGACCAATCCTCGATCTATAGATTTGCGCAATAACAATAATGTCCTAACATCTGCAGGGACACCATATTCACGAAATGTATGTGGTAAGCTTTCGAACATATTTCAAAAGTATGATATAAATTATACTATCACTAGTACATACAGCTATTCATTCGTCTAATAGCAGATTACTTGACGTATTCCAATACATATTCCTTAATTTGAGTACACAAAGCTTTCATATGTCTTCCGTCTATTGGCCTTTTGCGGTTTTAGGTTTAGCTATACTCACCATTGTTGTGTTTATAACGAAATTCAAAATGCACCCTTTTCTGGCGTTATTAACAAGCGCAATAATCGTCGGTCTGTTGTCTGCAGATTTGCCAGGAGATCCAAATACACATGCTTGGTTGCGAGCAGTAGAGCTTCCTATGCAAGAATTTGGTAAAACTGCAGGAGGTATCGCCTGGGTAATCGCTCTGGCTGCCCTTATAGGAACAGCCATGATGGAAAGTGGTGCTGCACAACGCCTTGTCAAAGGACTATTGAATGTATTTGGAGAGTCAAGAGCTGCTTGGGCCTTATTGTTTAGTGGCTTCATTCTGTCTATACCTGTGTTTTTTGATACAGTGTTTTTCTTGTTGATTCCCTTGGCTCTTGGTCTTGCTCTTAAGACAGGTAAGAATTTTGTTTTGTATGTTATTGCCATTTGTGCAGGCGCTGTGATTACCCATAGTATGGTCGCTCCCACTCCAGGACCATTGCTGATGGCAGAGACATTAAAAATAGATTTGGGACTTACCATAATCGGTGGTATAATGGCAGGTATTATCCCTTCAATTCTTGCTATTCAAATAGGGAAAATTCAAGACAAGCGGTTGAATATTCCTGTGCGGCTAGAAGGAGGTGCTAAAGTGATGGATAAAACACCTTCATTATTTGCATCATTATTACCCATTCTCATTCCTGTTTTGTTGATTAGCGCAGTTTCCATTATTGGGGTTATTACGGGAGATGTCCCTCCAATATTAGAATTTTTAGGCAACAAGAATATAGCTATGGCTCTAGGTACTTTTGCAGCATTATATAGTTGGAAATCAATAGCAAATCTATCTATTGACGAATTATGGAAAGCATCCGCAAAGCCTTTAGAAATTGCTGGGATCATTATTCTCATCACAAGTGCTGGCGGCGCATTTGGTGCTATGATCAAGCATAGTGGTGTTGGCAATGCGATTGAGGCTCTGACAAGTGGCATTGGCATACACTATGTCATTCTTGCTTGGTTAATATCTGCGGTCATGAAAACAGCACAAGGCTCGACCACAGTGGCAGTGATCACAGCTGCAAGTATCATGTATGCAATCATCGGCGATGGAGCGTCTTTACCTTATCACCCGATTTATATTTATTTAGCTATTGGTTTTGGAGGTGGATTCATTTCCTGGATGAACGATAGTGGATTTTGGATAGTGAGTAAATTGAGCGGTTTCACTCAAAAAGAAGCTTTGCAAACCTGGACATTTATGTTTGCTTGTATTGCCCTTATAGGTCTGCTTGAAGTCCTTCTCCTGTCTTATGTATTACCGCTTAAATAAGAAACGTCTGTAAGATTAACGTATGCTTAACTGGTGTTAATGTTTGTAATGTGCAACACAGGCCATCATATCAAATTGGGTTCAAAAATATCATAAATCACTCATTATCAACACTTTAAAAAGATGTTTGCATATTAGACTATATTCCCAAATGTTAAGGAAATCGACAAAATCATGGTCAATTGAATATCAACCCTCAGAAAAAAAATTGCAAACATACACCATTGCCTATTTCTATCGTCTTACTGGTAATTACATTAAACATTAAAATCTAGACATTATGAAACATTCAATGAAAATAACCGCAGGAATGCTTTCTCTATTCATATTAGTAGCATTTGTCCAAGTATCAGTAGCACAAGACGCAGATCAAGTTTTGACTTCCGAACAGATTGCTCAGGCAAAAAAAGCTGAAAGAGAAGCTTTTAGAGCAGAAGCTAAAATGAAAAGAGAGGCATTTAAGGAAAGACTAGATGCCATCAAAGACAATGCAGAATTATCTGAAGAGGAAAAAAAGAATTTATTTGCAGAAATTAAAGATGAACGCAAAGCCGAAAGAGAAGCCCTTAGAGCAGAAGCTAAAATGAAAAGAGAGGCTTTGAAAGAACGTGCAGTTGCCATTAAAGAAAATCCGAATTTAACGGAAGAGGAAAAGAAAACTCAACTTGCTGAGTTAAGAGAAGAAAGAAAGGCAATGGGAAAGAAAAAGGGAAAAGGAAAGAAAGGTGGAAAAGGTAAAAAAGCTGAGCGAATGGGTGACAAGGCTAAAGGTGGCAAATCAAAAATGAAAGATAAAGCCAAGCACAAAATAAACAAGGGTAAAGCCAAAACATTCGAAAGTAATTTTGATCAAGATCGGATAGATAAATCCATTAAACAGCTAGAAAGAGTGGAAAATAATTTAGCAAAATCTTTGAAAAAAGAAAAGATAACTCAAGCTGAATATGAAACTAGAATGGCTCAAATTGCGGAAATTAAAAGCAGCTTAACTACTGCTTTGTCCACAAAGTAAATGGAGAAGTAATCATTTAAATAAAAAAATACCAGAAGGTCTGTTTGGCGCAATGCTAAACAGACCTTTTTCTAGTTATGATAGTTTGAAAATGGCTCATTAAATTGTCATAATTCTGTCTGAAGCTTAGCAATACTGTTAATCTTTGACAACAACGTATTTAGTTTCCTAACATATGTTGATAATTTCATATTAAAATTTGCTTAATGTTTGGTAAATATGCGCTTTACATCAAAATGTATTTACGCTTAAATCTAAAAGTAAACCAAATAAGCAATTTTAATTTCATGAAAAAACTAGTCAGACAATTAGGAATATTCCTAGCTATATTATTGACAATCAATGGTATAGCATTCAGTCAAGGGTCGACTTCATCTCGTATCAATGGGCAAATTGTTGCGGCGGGTGAATCCTTGATAGGAGCTACAGTTCTTGCCACACACGAACCAACAGGTTTTCAATATGGCACAAACACAAACTTAGAAGGTTATTTTACGCTTAATAATGTTAATGTTGGTGGACCATACACAATTGAAGTTTCCTATGTGGGCTATGAGCCTCAGACAATTTCTAATGTATTTCTTTCATTAGGACAGACAGAAACGTTTAATGTTTCATTACAGGAATCATCTGTAACACTAGATGAGATAGTGGTCACGGCAGGTGGATTATTTGATGGTAATCGGACAGGATCTGAAACAAAAGTTTCAGAAGAACAAATTGCTTCCTTGCCTACTGCAGATAGAGGATTAAATGACTATCTCAGAGTCACACCTCAAGCTGATATTGCTAATAATGGTGCCACAAACGGAGGAGGAATTTCTTTTACTGGAGTCAACAATAGATTTAATGCCATTTTCATAGATGGAGCTGTTAACAATGATGTGTTTGGACTAGCAAATTCAGGCACCAATGGTGGACAAGCAGGAATCTCACCAATCAGTCCGGATGCCATAGAGCAGATTCAGGTTGTCCTTGCACCATATGATGTAACATTAGGTGGGTTTGCTGGTGGCGGTATTAATGCTGTTACAAGGAGTGGTACGAATTGTTTAGAGGGCTCTGCATATTACTTCTTTAGGAATCAAAACTTGGCAGGTAAAACTCCAACAGATGATGATTCAGTAGAACGAACTAGATTAGCAGATTTCAGTGCTAGAACATTCGGAGCTCGTTTAGGAGGTGCCTTAATTAAAAATAAATTGTTTTTTTTTACGAATGTTGAAATACAAAGAGATGAAAACCCGCGTCCTTTCTTAATTAGTGAATATCAAGGCGACTCTGATCTAGCTACGTTAAATCAAATTAGGCAAGCAACTATTGATAACTATGGCTATGATCCTGGTGAATTTGAAAATAATAACCAAACAACAAACGGAGAAAAAGTATTAGTCAAACTAGATTACAACATAAGTGATAAACATAAATTATCAGCCAGACATAGCTATGTAAAGGGAACTACAGAAATACACCCTACCCCGAATGCGAATAGTGTTGTATTTGAAAATGTCGGTTATATTTTTCCGTCTACAACAAACTCAACTGCTATTGAATTGAAGAGCATACTTGGAGATAATTCATCCAATAATTTGATTTTAGGCAGAACCACAGTACGAGATGATCGAGATATTTTAGGTGATCCGTTTCCGCAAATCCGTTTAAACGATGGAAATGCGCGTATAACCTTAGGAACTGATAATTTTTCATTTTCCAACATTGTCAATCAAGATGTGTTTACTATTACCAATAACTTCAACCTCTTTAAAGGAAAGCACAATTGGACATTTGGTACACACAATGAATTCTTCACTATCGAAAATTTATTCTCCATCTTCTCAACTCCACGATTATCTTATTTCTTTGATGATGTAAACAGATATTTGGCTGGAGAGCAACCTGACTTAGCATTGTTTGGGCATGAACAAGCCTTTGGTGGTGATCAAATAAGAGTTGGCGATGCTGCTTCAAATCTTGGGCCTTCATTTAATGCCATGCAATTGGCTTTCTACGGACAAGATGAGATTCAGGTTAATCCAAGATTAAAAGTGACTCTGGGCTTGAGATTAGACATTCCAGTATTTTCTGATGATCCGCCTTTGGAGAACACTGACTTTAATAATAACACAATTCCAATTTTAGAGGCAGCTGGATGGGATTTGCAAGGTGCAAGAGCATCTAGAGCTCCAGCAACCCAACTATTGTTTAGTCCCCGATTAGGATTTAACTATGATGTCAGTGGTGACAAGACAACTCAGCTAAGAGGAGGTATCGGAGTATTTACAAGTCGTGTACCTTGGGTATGGCCTGGGGGCATGTTCATCAGAAACGGACTTAACAGTGCATTTGGCGTCGGTGTTGGCGTTGGTCAACAAACAATTTCTGACAATCCACAAGATTGGGTAACGTCTTTCGGATCAGATGCGAGTCCTACTGGCGATGTTGATCTGTTTACTGAAAATTTTAAATATCCACAAATATTAAGAGGAAGTCTGGGTATTGACAAAAAAATAGGCGGTTGGGATGGCACCTTAGAAGTAACCTACACAAAGACCTTAAATAACATGGATGTCAGACAAATAAATATTAGTCCTACTCCTATTGGGTCTTTAGGTGGTGCAGATAATAGACCATTGATTGATTTTGATACAAAATTAGACCCAACCTATACTAATATTACATTGGTTGATAACACGAGTAGAGGATACACAATTAATTTTACGGCACAAGCTTCAAAGCAACTGTCTAAGAATACCTATTTTAATGCAGCATATTCATATACTGATGCTAAATCATTATTGGATGGAAGAGGTTTTATAAACAATACGAATTGGTTGAATGTACTGAGCGTCGAAGGGAATAACAATCCTTCAGTGCAAACATCTACATTTGCTGCTGGATCAAGGTTGACTGCTTTTTTGAGTCATCGCTTTAATTGGGCAAAAGCAGCATCTACTTCCATATCATTGTTTTATACAGCAAAATCTGGCTCTCCATTTTCGTATGTTTATAATGGTAGTGGTGGCAATGCAGCCGTTTCAGATATATCAAATACTGGTGGATTTGAAGAGCTTATATATGTCCCGGCTACTGCAGCAGATATAAACTTAGTTGATATCACAGATGGAGACGGTAATGTCAGGAGCACTGCAGCACAACAATGGGAAGCATTGGATGCCTTCATTGAAAACGATTCTTATTTGAGTACAAGAAGAGGCGATTTTGCAGAGCCTAATAAATCAAGAACGCCATTCGAGCATGTCTTAGATTTAAAATTGATACAAGACATCAATGTTGGAGGTAATCAATTTCAGCTGACTTTAGATGTATTTAACTTCACCAATATGATCAATAGTAATTGGGGACGTCGGTACTTTGTCGGTGGCAATACATTTTCTTTAATACAAGCTAATCGATTTATTGATCAGGATAATAACATAAATGAACTCTCTTTCAATTTTCAAGACCCTGGAGAACCAAGAAACATTGTCCAATCTGGTACTTACAGTGCACGATGGAATGCTCAGATAGGCGTTAGGTATTCATTTGATCAATGCGGAAGCGGTAACAGTATAAATAAATCAGTTTCTAATAAAAAAGTAGATTCTGATGGCGACGGCATTCGCGACAGCAAAGACCTTTGTCCTAACATACCAGGAATCAAAAAATTCAAGGGATGTCCAATGAGTGAAGCAGACATGGCAGCAAAGGAAGCAGCTGAAGAAAAAGCGAGAATGGAAGCTGAAATGGCAGCTAAAAAAGCAGCTGAAGAAAAAGCGAGAATGGAAGCTGAAGCTGAGAAGAAACGTTTAGCTGAAGCAGATGCAGCACGGAAACTTAAGGAAGAAGCAGATGCTAAAGCTGCTGCGGAAGCTAAAATGAAAGCTGAAGAAGATGCTAAACTAAGAGCAGCTGAAGAAGCTGAGGCTAAAGCTCTGGCTGCTGCCGAAGCAATTAAAGTAAGAAATGCAGAGGTATCAAGAAGATTCAGCGCTAGCTTACAAGGCCTAAAGTTTAACTCTTCACAGTCTACCTTTAAGCAAGAGTCTTATGCAAGAATGGATGAAGCTGTCGCTGTATTGAATGAATATCCAGACATCAATGTCCTTATCCAAGGTCATACCGATTCTCAAGGAGCAGCAGATACTAATAGAAACTTATCTCAAAAAAGAGCTGATGCGGTTAAAGCTTATTTGGTGAGTAAAGGCATCAACAGTTCTAGATTAAGTACTAGTGGTTTAGGAGAAGAATATCCTATCGCAGATAATAATACTGCAACTGGAAGAGCTCAAAATAGAAGAGTAGAATTTATCATCCGTAATAATTAATTACTAAAATAAACATCCCAAAGGAGCTCAGCTCTATTCAATACAAGCCCTTCAGTTTCCCAGCTGAGGGGCTTTTTAAGAAAACGCCAAGAGGTTAAAAACCTTCTTCGAAAACGCCAAGAGGTTAAAAAACCTTTGGCTCACTTATGTAGGAAAGAGCAAAAAGGTCTCTTTACTTCTAGTATACAAAAGGTCTCCTGACCTCTTTGTGAAATCTCACCAAACGCCAAGAGGTTAAAAACCTTCTTTGATAACGCCAAGAGGTAAAAAACCTTTGGCTCACTTATCGTAGGAATGAGCAAAAAAGGCCTCCTTACGTCTAGTGTACAAAAGGTCTCCTGACCTCTTTGTTGAATCTCACCAAAACGCCAAAGGTTAAAAACCTTCTTCGATAACGCCAAGAGGTTAAAAACCTTTGGCTCACTTATCATAGGAATGAGCAAAAGGTCTCCCGACATAGCACTTAGTCTTCCGTAATCTCTACCACCAAATCATCTTGAGACACCAATGTCCGCTCAGCCAAATAAATCTTTTTAACAATACCTGACACTGGAGCCGTTATGGTGCTTTCCATTTTCATGGCTTCTATGACAAACAAAGGATCACCTGATTTAACTGCCTGGCCTTCGACGATTAGTATCTTTGACAAACTACCTTGCAGTGGAGATCCCACTTCATTAGGTTTGATTGCTTTTAATGCTTTAGTCAGTGATTCGCCAATGGACGTGTCGTGTACCTCTACAGAACGGACATCACCATTGATGCGGAATGTCACCATTCGATTACCGTCGCTGTTTGCTTCTCCTGTGTACAAATACTCGATATAGATTGTCTTTCCAGGAGCAATAATCACTTCAATCTCCTCTCCTTTTTCAAGACCAAAAAAGAATGCTTTCGTTGGGATCTTACTGACGTCGCCATAACTTAACCAATGGTGATAGAAAGTATCAAACACTTTAGGATACAATACAGAAGACAGAAAATCAGAGTAATTATCAAATCCGTCATGTTCATTTTTGTACTCCTCAAAAGCCTTTGTAAGATCCAACTTTTCTAGTTGCTGATTTGGTCTTGAGGTATAAGGCTCTTCCTTTTTCAACACTGTTTGCTGCAAGCCCTCTGGCCATCCGGAAGCCCATTGACCAAGGTCACCTCGCATCAACGATTTGAAGCTGTCTGGAAAATCAATGGTATCTCCTTTAGTCAAAATGTCTTCAACCGTCAAATTATTCGAAGTCAGAAACATCGCCATATCTCCAACAACTTTGGATGATGGCGTTACTTTTACAATGCCGCCAAGCAATTCATTAACGGCTTGATAATTCTTCTTTATTGTATCAAACTGGTCTTCAAGCCCCAGACCTCTAGCTTGTGGTCTAAGATTCGAATACTGTCCACCAGGAATTTCATGTTCGTACACTTCTGCTGTCCCCGCTCTCAATTCTGTCTCAAAAGGATAATAATAAGATCGCACATCTTCCCAATAAGCAGAGTATTCGTTTAATGATTGTAGGTTTACTTGATTCTCTCTGGCATGGCCTTCCATCATGGCGACCACACTATTGAAGTTTGGCTGTGAGGTCAAACCAGACATAGAGCTTATGGCTAGATCAACAACGTCAACACCAGCTTCAATGGCTTTTAAATAGGTAGTCGATTGAATGGAGGACGTATCGTGCGTATGCAGATGAATTGGCAAATCAACAGCCTCTTTTAATCCAGCGACAAGTACTTCAGCCGCTTGAGGCTTTAGCAAACCAGCCATATCTTTGATGGCGATCATATGGGCACCAGCATCTTGCAATTGCTTTGCTAAATCAGTATAGTAATTTAACCCGAAGCGATTATTGCCTGTTGCAAGTACATCACCTGTATAACAGACACATGCCTCAGCGATGGAGTTTGTTTCTTTATTGATTGTCTCAATAGACATCCGCATGCCTTCAATCCAGTTAAGTGAATCGAATACACGAAATACATCTATACCAGTCTCAGCCGCTTCCAAGATGAAGGCTTTGATGACATTATCTGGATATGCTTTATAGCCAACTCCATTTGACCCACGTAGCAGCATTTGTAATAAGACATTAGGCAATGCCTCACGCAGCTTCCTAAGCCTGTTCCACGGGGACTCTTTCAAAAATCGCATACACACATCAAAGGTTGCACCACCCCACACTTCCATACTAAAGAGATCATGGCCGTGACGCTTACTGAATGACTCAGCAACATTCATCAAATCATAGGTACGCATTCTTGTTGCCAACAAAGATTGATGTGCATCTCTGAAAGTCGTATCTGTATATAAAATATGTTCGGTAGATTTCACCCATTCCAAGAGCATGTCTCTACCCTCTTCTTCCAGTAAGTTTTTTGTTCCATATGGGAAGCCATCATAGTTTACTTTTGGTACTGTCGGTTGTCTCAAAACGGCATCAGGATCGACCTTTTTCACATCCACATTTCCATTCACAATAACATCCCCCAAATAACCCAAAATCCTTGTCCCTCTATTTTTCCAATTTGCCGCTTTCAATAATTCTGGATGATCGCCTATATAGTTGACCGTGATGTTCCCATTTCTAAAATTCTCATCCCTCAGTAAATTCAACAAGAAGGGAATGTTACTTTTTACTCCTCTGATTCTAAACTCGCGCAATGCTCTATGCAAGCGATCTGCAGCTTCAGAAATTCGATGTCCCCAAGCAGTTACCTTTACCAGCATACTGTCAAAGAATGGTGAGATAGTTGCTCCCGCATAAGCATTTCCAGCATCAAGGCGAATACCAAATCCACTTGCACTTCTATATGCCACCAACCGTCCGTAATCAGGTTTGAATCCATTTGTCGGATCTTCAGTCGTTATTCTACATTGGATAGCATAGCCTCTTATTTGAATGGACTCTTGGTTAAAGATACCAATCGTCTCATCTGTCATCGCTGTTCCACCGGCAATCAATATCTGCGCTCTTACTAGATCGATTCCAGTAACGACTTCGGTAATTGTATGTTCGACTTGAATCCGCGTGTTGACTTCTATAAAGTAAATTTCTTCGTCTTTATCAACAAGAAACTCGACTGTTCCTGCATTTAGGTAATTGACTTCAGCACAAATGGCGAGACCATAGGCATGTAATTTATCGCGCGTCTCTTGCTTCAGGCCGATGCTGGGCGCGACTTCTACGACTTTCTGAAAGCGCCGCTGTACAGAACAGTCACGTTCGAATAAGTGTACAAGATTCCCATGTTTGTCTCCAAGTATCTGGACTTCAATGTGTTTAGGATCATCGATGTATTTTTCAATAAAGACACGTTCGTCTCCAAAGGCGGTTTTTGCTTCTCTGGTCGCTTCAATAAATGCTTTTTGCAATTCACTTTTATCTCTTACGACACGCATACCTCGACCTCCACCGCCAGTAGCAGCTTTAATCATGACTGGCAAACCAATCTGATCGACCAATCCTTCTACTTCAGTGAAGTCAGCTACAGGATCTTTGCTTGCTTGCACGATAGGCACATTTGCCTTCTTCGCTATTTCTTTAGACTTCAGTTTATCCCCAAGCGCTTCCATCATCTCTGGTTCAGGGCCAATCCAGATGATTCCAGCTTGTTGGCAAGCTCTTGCAAATTCAGGATTTTCTGATAAGAAGCCATAGCCAGGATGTATGGCGTCAACGTTATTCTGACGCGCTACTCTGACGATTTCTTTGATGTCCAAGTATGGTTTAAGCGGATCATCATTTTCACCAATTTGAAAAGCCTGATCGGCTTTATATCTGTGTAATGAAAATCTATCTTCGTACGTATAGAT
>CALLFA010000203.1 GCA_937997635.1 uncultured Saprospiraceae bacterium
GTGACCGGTCTGGGGCTTCCCGCTGCTTCGCTTCGCTACGAGCGGGATCATACTTCTCGCCCCTTTGATTTTAATGCAAATAAAAAAAGAGCTCATTCTGACGAATGAACTCTTTTTGTGTGACCGGTCTGGGGCTCGAACCCAGGACCCACGCCTTAAAAGGGCGTTGCTCTACCAACTGAGCTAACCGGTCTATACCAACTGTTAAGCGGCTGCAAATATATAGACATTTTTAATTCTTTCCATACGAGATGTAGAAAACATTTTGAGTTTTTTGTCACATATCGAATGATACGGAATAAGCTCAACAGAAATAGTTTTGAATAGGCGATAATGCCAACTCTTAATTTGTTGACCATTGATACTTAAAAATCATATAAGGCTCGTGTGGTAACTAATCTTCCGATCTTTGGGAACCCAGGAAGCGTCCTAAACTCATTATTCAGCAAATTAGAACCTGAGACACTTAAGGATAATCCTTTCTCAAATTTGTATCCGATTCCACCATCAAACAAAGAGCGAGCGTCGATTGCACCTGGGAAAGTAGCATTGTTAGAGGTATATGCTTGATTCCACTGGTAGGATAGATTTCCAAACCAGCCTGTTGATGGTTGATATTGTATACCTACTCGAATTTTGTTTTGAGGGAAATTTAAATCTCCTGGCTCTCCTCCTGGATTGTTAAACCAAGTGTAATTGAAGAAACTTTGTAGGTGTTCACTGAAGTAATACTTGGAATGAAATTCCCAGCCCCAGTCATCATTGATGTCATCAGGATTACGTGTCGGATAGCCAAAAGCGAGTTGAGGAAATCCCGTTTGCGGGACTTGTTGTGTCGGTGCTATCCCATGAGCAGGAAAACCTAGGCCAGCAAGTGCTTGTACGAATGCTTCACCACCTTGGACATAGGCGCCATTTAATATGCCTCCTATTTGACCTGCAAATCCTGCTGCTGTAGCTTCATCAAAACCAAATTGCTGAAGTATGCCCTGTATTTGTGGTTGATACAATTCTTGGACACCTGCTCCCAGATCGCTTGGTAGATTGGTTAAGGTAATGAACGGACTCACTTGTCCAAAGCCACCTCCTCTTGTTCTTCTGAAATAATAAACATCAAAACCAGCGGCAAATTTTTCCCAAAACAAACCTTTGTACCCAAATTCGAAAGCACTTAAAGAAGAGATTAAAGTGGTAGGTACATTTGCAGGTAGCAATTCTTGTCCTCCCGCATCAGTACTGACAAAAGAATTGGAGAAGCCAGTTGGTGCTTGACTTCTTAGGAGTTGTACCAAGGCTGGAACAAGAGGGGCTAGTGTTGGGTCTTGACTACCTAATGCTTCAACTCCGGCAATGACATCCTCATTAACAGCTTCGTAAGCAGCAGCAAGTGGGAATCCAGTAGAAAAGGTAGTATTTGGTACTCCAGGTATAAGCCAATCGATGACTGGGTCATCTGCAAATGTTTGTGTTTCTATCCCTCCAAGATTCCACACATTGAATATTGGAGTGGTTTGAATAGGTAAATCAAAGAAAATATCAGATGCCGGTATTGGGTTTGCGGCTTTATTATAACTCAATCTAAAGGTGTGAAATTGATTTGGCTTGTAGACTAATGCAGCTCTTGGCGAGAATGTCTTTTCGTCAGTAAAATTATAACCATCGTATCTACCTGCTAAAAATATATCTAACTTTTCAAATGGTCTTAATTTTGCTTGGACATAGCCCCCGGCAATTCGATAATCATCATTGTCTTCATTTCTGCCATATACGTGGTTTTCTGTATTGGCAGTTGCATTCCGATAATCAAATCCAGCTGACCATTCTGAATTAAGAATACTAGGCAATTCAAAATTATACTGAATCTGTGCTTCAAAATGTGATCGCTCTAATGGGACTATTAAACCAGTTCTGTTGAGAAAGACAGGATTATTATCATTTCCACCATCATTACGTATATAATATGTCTGTGCAAAAATACCTTTGTGGTTGACGCGGACTTGTCCATAATATTCATTACTGAAATTAAAGCCTTCGCCCAAGTCATTGTAGAAGATTGCACTACCTGCATTCCATCCACCTGAACCAACAATTTGCGTATCATCGTCAGGACGTAAATGCACGTGACCATTAATTGCAGCTGCCCAATAATCTTCATTCTGCACTTGTCCAGGTGAAAATAATATTTCTCCTCCCTGCTGTGGATCTACAAACCCTTCTTCTGTAACAAATCCTCTTCTAATGTCATTTTGGAAAGTGGATAAAATACTGGCATCAGTAGGGTCCTCTGGATCAAGCGCAAAATCTCGACCACTCCCATAACGAGCATTTATTTTATAGCCTATTTTTTCATTTTCGTCATGGCCTGCGTGTCTGATTGCTGCTTTAAATGTATTGCGTTCGCCATAGATCAATTCTGCTGTTGTTCCTGGATAACGAAAAGGGTCTTTTGAAATCCAATGCACAACACCGGTCGTAACATCTGGACCATATAATGCAGAGCCAGGACCTAATACGACTTCCACTCTTTCTACATCAATATTATTGATAGGAGAATTTTGTGAGTCAAAATATTCCAAACCAGGTGTGATTAACGAACGGTAATCTAACATAGGAAAAACATTAGTGGAAAAGACACCACTGCTCCCCCTTAAAGCGATATTGATCCGCTGGCCAGTTTGCTGTTGTAGTTCAACTCCAGGTGTATTGATTAATGCTCTTATCGGAGACACTGATCCACCTGATTGAGATATTTGCGCTGCACTCAAGACTGATACTGCAGCAGGAGCTTCTTGTAATTTTTCTGCTTTCCTTGAGGCCGAAATAATCAATTCGTCAACAATCAGATTACCAGCTTGCATATTTACAATCACTGGTTGTTCATTATTGATAGGCAAAGTCATATCCTGAAAACCGACATAACTCACATCCACATTGATTGGATAGTCTGCGTTCGTTTCTATTTGGAAATTACCATCGAGATCCGTTATGGTGCCATTGGTTGTGCCACTAATGACCACATTGGCTCCGATTAAAGGGCCGTCTGGCGACTGGATGGTTCCTTTTATGATCTTTTGGGCGTTGACTGAAGTGCATACTCCAGCCAGTAAAATTAGTACGTAGATAATTTTATTCATAGTTAAATCATGTGATAATCTAATATACTTATTTATGTAAATTAACCAATTGTTTTAATCCAAAAGGTAATGTAAATAGTGTTTGAATTTCTGTATTGCTTAATGCTTTTGAGAAAATGGCCACTTCATCAATCAGTCCAACAAAATTTAGACCTAGAAATATTTTTGCTTTTTCTATGTCCCAGGTGAATGGTTCTTTAATGTTTTGTTTGCCTTGAAATATTCCATTTATATAAAAAGATGCTTCACCACTCACACTATTTAATTGATCAAATGTGATGACCACATGTGTCCAAGTGTCTTGACTGAAGGGCCTATCCTCCGCTTTTACCAATCTGTTTTGAAATGCAGGATTATCATCTGGTCCAATGTTGTCAGGATTCCAAACAGTCACATCTCCATAGACGCCCATTCTGAAATCTCGTGGATTCTCTTTGGTGAAATCTACCCAAAATGCAGCATCGTCATATCCAGAGTCTGTAATCTGAATTGGGTCCGTATAGCCCGCAGCAAGATCTTCTTCAGGATTCAAACTCAACCACATAGAAATCGTGCCCTCCCAATTGTCGGTGTCATAATTCATATTGTTCTCCGCTTTGTAAAAAATGGATGGCCTTCCTTTACGCTTGAATTCAAGGGCACTGCCAAAGCGTCCTTGGTCAGGTAGTATGCCAACCTCTGCTGGTAAGAATCCAGGAGTCATTAAATCAGGTTTATCGTACGCAGGAATAGAGTATAATTGTTGATCACCCTTTCCGAAATCAGCATCGAGACCTGAATCGAACGTTGCAGCAAAGTCAAGGGATTTGGATAACGATTTTGCCATGGTAGCTCTTTGCTTTTTAATGTAAGCATTGACTTCAGCCACTGTGCCTAACCAAATATCACTGCCGTCTGTTTTTAAATAAGTCATCAAATCTTCGAGCATACTTATATTGACTGTTTGGTGTGCATCTTCTCCTATTTCGTGCCCAGCCAAGAGCAACCAGTCGCCATTTTTTCTAGCTGTTTCAATTTGCGGTAGTATGTCCTTATTGAAATCTTTATTGTCAATCTCGGTACCTTGCAAGAAGGCATGATCAACGAAAAGAGGTGCATTATAGGCTTCATTTAACCATCCTCTCCCTGACTCAAACAATTTGGCAATGAGTGGCACATAACTTTTTTGATTGATTCCTCTGCCTACAAAGGTTTGACCACAAGTGTAAGCATAAGATTTTGGCACCACGCCAAGTAAAGCATGGATTTGATGATTTGATTCTTGCAACTCCTTTTGCATGGAAGTCAATGAGTAATTTTCCAGAGCATGATCTGCAGTCCAATTAAAATTGCCTGTGCATGGGTGATATAGGGTATGGTTACCTATTTCGTGTCCATCAGCAACAAGGTCTTTCCATCCATCTAGATTGTGGTGCATAGCGGACGGCACTACATAGAACGTCGCTTTTCCACCAATGCGACGAAACACATCTCGCCCAATAATCGGATGGGATTGTCTAGCATCATCAAAACTTAAGCTGATGGCCATTTTTTTTCCTTCAGGCCATACAAAGTCCTGGGCTATGAGTACGCTCGTACATATGATCAATTGAATTAGAAGGCTGAGATAAATTCTTTTTTTCATGTTTAAAAATGTTAATGGCGATTTAGTTACTTAATATACAAATGAGTTCTTATTTTTCCATGCAAGCATTAAAAAGGAGTCGTTTTTATGAATAATTATAACAGAAGAACATTTATCAATCAATTGACTCAGCTTATTGGAGTGCCAATCGCTTTTGGTGCATGTATACCTGATGGTTTGTCTTTATTGATTGAAGAGAACGACTCTTTAATGCACAATATAATTGGCAAACACCCTGAATTGGTTGTGCTCAACGATAGACCGTTGAATGCAGAAACACCAGCTCATTTGTTGGGTGATGTCAGTACGCCCGCAGACAAAATGTTTGTGCGCAATAATGGCTTACCTCCAGTTAATCCGTCCGATAAAAATTGGACCTTGACCATTGGTGGTAACTCCATCAACAAGGAATTAGCTTTTACAATAGATGAATTAAAATCTTCATTTGAGCATCACACCTATCAATTGACCTTAGAATGTGGTGGGAATGGACGAAGTGAATTTGATCCACCTGCTAAAGGGAATCAGTGGACTACGGGGGCAGTTGCATGTCCAACCTGGACAGGTGTCAGGCTTAAAGATGTTTTACAGACTGCAGGAGTAAAAAGTAACGCCGTTTATCTTGGCTACTATGGAGCTGATACACATTTGAGTGGTGACGAAAATAAAGTTGTCATATCGCGTGGTGTTCCATTAAAAAAAGCAATGGAGAACGAATCGTTGATTGCTTGGAATATGAATGGACAGCCATTGCCAGTCTTACATGGGTATCCGTTAAGACTTGTTTTTGGTGGATGGCCAGCGAGTTGTTCTGGTAAGTGGTTGCAAAAACTGATCGTCATAGATAAGGTGCATGATGGCCCTAAAATGGGCGGCCAATCGTATCGTGTGCCGTGTAATCCTGTTGCACCAGGAGCTAAGGTTGATGATGAAGATATGTGCATCATTGAATCCATGCCTGTTAAGTCTATCATTACCAGTCCTAAAACAGGAGCACTGACTTCAAAGTCATCTGTTACCATTGCTGGTCACGCTTGGGCAGGTGATCTCGCTGTTGCGAAAATTGAATCCTCCATAGACTTTGGACAAACATGGCAGCAATGTCAATTGGAAAAACCCATTAATCGACTTGCGTGGCAGCAGTGGTCATCTAAAGTGACATTCCCCGAAAAGGGATACTATGAGATTTGGGTAAAGGCAACCGATGAAAAGGGTAGAGCTCAACCTATGTTGCTGCCGGGTTGGAATCCTAAAGGCTACCTGAGTAATGCTTGTCATAGAATAGCAATAAAATATACGGGATGAAAAAAAAGAACACCGTTGTTATTTTTTTCTGTGCGCTGTTTTTAATTTGCTGTCAAGCCGAAAATGATTCAACGAAAGCAAAACCTGAAAAATTTGGAATCACAAATGAACACATTTTATCTCAGGTGGAAAACGGTATCCACACACCCAGTGGTTTGAAAGCTGGTAAAGGATTAGAGTCCGTGCTTGTGTTCTGTGTTTCTTGCCACTCATCAAAATTGATCACACAGAATAGAGCAACTGAAGAAGGATGGTTGTCAATGATTCATTGGATGTACGAAACGCAAAATTTACCTCCACTAGGAGATCACGAACCAATTATTGTGAAGTATTTGGCTGAGAATTATGCCCCTGAAGAAGTAGGCAGACGACAACAATTAGAGGTTGAAGAGTGGTATGAATTAAATTGATTTTACAACGCGATGCGCTCTTTGCATAATCTTATGTTGTACCTACGGCAATACCCAAATGGCTTGGTGTACTTACGACCAACATTGTGTCCCTATGGGACATTTTGCAATGAGATATACAAATAATTATAGTGCCATTAGGTGCTTGCTGTGGGTTAGTCTAGGGTTTTAAATAATTAATTCAACTGATTCGCCTACTCTTTTGATGTGCCTGTTTAAAATATTCATATAGAATAAATACAATATTTTATTGACTAAGTTCTAAATATTACTATATTCGCACGCTTTTTAAAATCTACCACATTAAAAAATATCAAAATCCATGAAAAAACTTTTACCATTTACTCTCCTCTTTCTACTCTTGATGGCTTGCTCTGAAGAAGAATCTTTCCAAACAATAGAAACTTCCGAGTTTAAAGAATACACGAATGCAGAAATAGATGCCTTTATTGAATCCAAAACAAATCAAGGCATCATATTCGACTGGCAAGAAGCTCCTATCGATATGATCCATAGTGCAGCCCTAGCAAGTGATGAATTGGTTGCAATCGGTTATACCGTTAATGGACAGCAAGACTTGTCAGAAGTGATCGGTACAAATGAAGAATTACCAACTGAATTTTTACAAAAGAGAGAAGATCTCTTAAACTCAATTTTGGAGTCAGAAAGAGAATTCACCAATAATCCTGATTTAGTGCTCAAAGAGATATTGCCATATGAGTTAGACAACAACATTCCAACTCTTGCCGTGCGAATCACATCTCCAGAAACTTTAATTATGTTGGAGTCGGATGTGAACATTAGGTATATCGAACCAATGGGTTATGATCCGCAATTTATTAGTGGTCTACAACACAAAAGTTCTGCAGGATGTGGAGGTAATCCATCCTCTATTAATAGTGGTGATTATACAAATACCTCATCATTCAACGCTAAAATTCCATGGAATTTTTCTAATCACAATATTCAAAGCGCTTGGAATTCTTCTAACGGTGACAACATCAGTATATGCATCATTGATACAGGAGCATCTGATAGTCAAGATAATCTAGGAAGCCAATTTACTTCAGGAAACTCTTCAAGTAGATTTATACAGAAGTATAGCACAAAATACTCTGGCTGGTGGTGGAATAAGAAATTAGATAGCCCGCATGACCAATGTGGACACGGGACATCTATGGCTGGTCTTGCGGCTGGACCATGGGCAACAGATGGGAATGCGATGGGTGCTGCATACAAAGCCAACTTAGTGACTGTAAGAGCTGTAGAAGACGTTGTCATTAGTTCTTCAGATGAAAAAAATGGTGTAAAGAATGCTTTAATCCTAGCTGGTAATAGATCTGATGTGAAAGTGGTTAGTATGTCAATTGGAAATATAATTTCTTCTGGTACAGTTAAAGATGGTATTTATTATGCATACAATCGAGGTAAATTATTATTAGCAGCTGCAGGAACATCAACGTCATTTACCAATTGGGCTGGTGTTATTTTTCCAGCAAATATGTCTCAAACAACTGCTGTCACTGGTGTGAAAGCGCAAAGCTCATACCAAAGATGTAACACCTGCCATAGTGGGAGCAAAGTGGATTTTACCATTCAAATGCAACGTAGCTTTAGCAATAGCCGTACTTCATTAGCTATAACTAAAAATGGAAATGGCACTTCTTATGTTAGTGGGTCGTCAGCAGCTACAGCGACAACTGCCGGTATAGCTGCATTGGTATGGGCAACAAACCCATCAATGTCAAGAACTGCAGTGCTCAATAGACTAAAGCAAGCATCAGATATATACCCGAGCAGAAGCAGTAGTTATGGTTGGGGTAATATCAATGCTCAAGCTGCTGTTGCAGGAACGAGTTACTAGAAAATAAAAAAGAAACACACCAAACTGTGAAGGCGCTTGGAATTAAATTCTGAGCGCTTTTTTTTAAATCTAACACCCTAGCACCTAGCACCTAGCACCTAGCACCTAGCAACCTAGCACCTAGCACCCTAGCCCCTAGCAACTAGCAACTAGCAACTAGCAACTAGCACCTAGCACCTAGCAACTAGCCCCTAGCACCTAGCCCCTAGCACCTAGCAACCTAGCCCCTAGCCCCTAGCAACCTAGCCCCCTAGCCCCTAGCAACCTAGCCCCTAGCAACCTAGCCCCTAGCAACCTAGCCCCTAGCAACCTAGCCCCTAGCAACCTAGCACCCAACCAATCCCTATCAAATCAATTCCTCTGACAACACTGTGGACTCATATGACTGTTCGTCTCCATAAAATAGGGGTAAGCATTTCCACTTCCTTCTTGTTCGAAATAAAATAAACTTCTTTCTTTTTGATGATTCCC
>CALLFA010000204.1 GCA_937997635.1 uncultured Saprospiraceae bacterium
TCTTCTACAATGGTGGTTGCTACCAAAAAGAAGACTAAAAGTAAGAAGGCAATGTCTGCCATTGAACCTGCATTGACTTCATTGTTTTGCCTTCTGTTTTTACGTTTAAGTTGTACCATGTGTTTTCTTTTATAGATGTTGTCGAAATGAAAACTGGCGGGTTGGGAATTTTTAATGTTTAATGATTAATGCAATGCTTGAGGTGGGACGCCTTCATGGACAAGAGTGAGTTGTAGCAGGCGTCTCGCTCAACGCAAAAATTCTCTTGTGACTATCAATTAAACACCTTCCTACGGTAGGCAGGTTAAACATTAAAAATTAAACATTAATACCCATCCTTAAGTAACACAACCACCCCACTATCCGCATCAAAACTTGCCTTCGCCCCAATTGGAAAAGTACACTGATCATCTGTGTGTCCAAAAGACAGTCCATAAGCTGAAGGAACATGTAATCGTTTGATTCGCTCATGAATGACTTCTTGGAGCTTTTGCTTATGTTCATTTTTCTGTTCGCAACCGACAAAGATTCCGAAGAGGATGCCTTTTACTTTATTGAAGAATCCTGCAGAAATTAATTGGGTAAGCATGCGATCAATGCGGTAAGGAGCTTCACCAACATCTTCTACAAAGACAAGTTTGTTTTTTGTTTTTACTTCGTGTTTTGTGCCTAGTAAAGACACCAATAAAGTTAAATTCCCTCCGACCAAGTCTCCTGTCGCCTTACCAGAATTGATGGTTGAAAATGAATAAATGTCTTCAGATAAGCCTTTCGCTTTATTACTTTCAGAATGCAAAATGCTGTGGTGCTTCTCTAATCCAAAAATTGGTGCGAGGTGGTGATTCGTGTAATCAGTCAGTGTCGAAGATGCGATGGGACCATGAAAACATGGACTACCTGTTTTTTGATGAATCGTATTGAGTAGCGCAGTAATATCGCTATAACCGATAAGCGGCTTCTTGTTTTTTCTAATTAGATCAAAGTCTAGATAATCTAAAATTCTTGTCGTTCCATATCCTCCCTTCACACACCATATGCCATCGATGTTATTGTCAGCGTACATGTCGTGAAGTTCATTGAGTCGCATGCTATCTGGTCCAGCTAGATAACCATGCTTTCGCAATAGATTATCGCTATACTTATATTTTAATCCAAGATGATCAAGATTTGCTATTGTTTTTTCTAATCGTTCTTTGTCTACAAATCCTGCGGGAGCAACGAGCCCTATAATGCTTCCTTTCCGGAGAATTTTGCCTTTTCTTTTGTAAGACATAATTCCATTAGGTACGACAGTTGTACCAATAATACTTTTGGCGATAAGCGTGTTACATTCTCGTCTATTCATTTGAGCTATTTGACATCTCAATCTACAATAAAAGTTATATCCTCACGCAACGCAAAAATGGATAAAACTCAAGCAATGAGATTAGCACACAATGACCATCAAATTTATAAAGAAGGGAACCTCTATTTAAATCATTTGAATGTAGTAGATCAAATGAGATTTAGAGGGCTGTACAAATTATCTTCAGGAATGTGTAGTTCTTAATTTTTCTTCAGCTTCCCCTGAATATCTCTATTCTCTTTCCGCGCGCCTGTTTTTGGCTTTTCGATCAATTCTGTGTATAGTTGCTCAACATGTTGCCATTGACCTTTCTCGAGTTTGTACGCTTCGTAAGAGCCGTCAGGCAGTTGTGTTTCACCTTGTCCTGGCATTCTACCCATTCGCTTGATCATGTGGTCAAAGACAATCATATTTAGTCCAGGGTTATAATTTAATGTTACGGAAGCATCAGCTGAATAGTTAAGTACAAGCCTAGATTTATTTTCAGCATACTTTGAAGTATTGGTGCCAAAGACCGCTTCTCCAAATGAGAGATCGTTACCATTTACTCTGAATATTTCTACCGATTTAGTTTTGGTAAATTTATCCAATTGGCTAAATCCAAACAGTAAATAATAATCATCGACAGGCATGATATCATAAATGAGTCTCCCATACCAATTTTCTGCAGTCATGTCTTCATACTCTAGATTGCTGCCAAATTCGATTGCATTTTTTAATTCTAGTAGAGTCGTCTTATTTTGGAAGTAGCTTTTGTACGCATAGCTATCATCAGTACCAGATAATTGCCAGCTGAGAAATCGAAATGAATTGTCAGGTGCATTTATTATAGATACCCATTTTAATTTTTCAAAATTATGGTTGAATGAACCTTCTTGATTTAGTGCTTCTACAAACTGTGTATTAAATGTTTCAAATGCTTTTTCTCTATGCATTGGCTCCATCGCGTTGACCATGACATCTGCATAAAAAGCAAGATCTGTTTCGGCCGCATCAAAATCAAATTGGGCAAACAAACTACTAGAAGTGCCTATAAGTAAAAGCAGTGTGTAAAAGCGAATCATACTCTATTAACGCAAGTAATATTAGTGAATTGTATTTAAGTTGTTAGAAAACCCTTAAGATGCTTCATTGGTTTAGAAAAAGCTGTGAAAAGTTGAAATGTACGCTAAATGACACAACAAGCAATAAGTTCTTCATAGTCTGGTCTATCAGATACCTTATTATGGATGAAAGACTCTTCTATAGAACCCGCATTGATTAAAAAGATACCCGGCATTTGAAAACCATCGCCGATTTGCTTTAGGGAATAAGCATTTCCATTCATATTGGCTTGCAAGCCTCGGATCATTATTGTAAGTCCAAATATTTGACCGAAACTGCCTTTGGTAAGGCCAAAAGCACCGTAAACATTGCAATCAGGATCTGCAATTGTATAGAATTTGCCAAGATTGTAATCTTTAAAATATTCATCTGCTGCTTCGTCATCTCCCATGTGGACGAACACTAGCCTTATTCCTTTTAATTCTAGCTGAGATTTTTTCTCGGATAAATCTTTTAACGCTTCTCTACAAAAAATACAGCCGAAATGCCGTAAAAATACAACCATCAGAGGGAATTTCATTGACAAATCATGCAATGAGATCCCCTGTGATGTAATCGTTTGTTGAAGAATACTTTTAGTTAAAATCTCCACTTTCTTGTTAGCTTAATTTCATATCATCATATGTCTTCATCACCGCTTTCACGTGATCTGACGATGTATTTAACAACCCTAATTCTTCCTTGTTCAATTCGAGTTCATAAATTTTCTTTATTCCGCCTGTTCCTAATTTTACCGGTACTCCTAAATACACATCATTCAAGCCATAATGGCCTTCCAATTTAACACAACATGGAAAGATTCGATCTTCATCTTTTATAATGGCTTCTACCATTTGCGCACCAGCAGCACCAGGCGCATACCAAGCAGATGTACCCATTAATTTCACAAGTTCTCCACCACCCTTTTTGGTTCTTTCTACAATGGCATTTAATTCTGCTTCGCCTATTAGTTCCGTGACAGGTATGCCTGCTACTGTCGTATATCTTGGTAATGGAACCATCGTATCACCATGTCCGCCCATTAAGACAGCCTGAATGTCTTTAGGAGAAACACCAAGTTCGGTCGCTAAAAATGCTCTATATCTGGCTGTATCCAGGATTCCAGCCATCCCAAAAACCTTATTTGATGGTAATCCAGTCGTGGTGTGCGCCGCATAAGTCATCACGTCCAAAGGATTTGAAATGACAATAAAAATAGGATCAGAATGCTCCATGATTGAACTGGCAACTGATGATACTATTTTAGCGTTGGTGGAGATAAGATCATCTCTACTCATACCTGGTTTCCTAGGTATTCCAGCAGTAATGACTACGATATCACTATTGGCAGTATCCTTATAATCTTCAGTACCTGTTAATCTAGTACTGTAATGATCTATAGACGCTTGCTGCCATGAATCTAGCGCTTTGCCTTTCGCAAAATCACCTCGAATATCAAGCAAAACGACCTCTCTTAAAAAATCTTTGTGTGCCAAGACATTGGCTACTGTAGCACCTACATTACCGGCACCAACTACTGTAACTTTACTCATTAAGTTTCATTTTTAAATAAAAAAGAGATTTAACATATGACTTTATCACAAATGTAAAACTTTTATCATGGATAAGACATATACATTGAGGGACTTAAACGTTGAAACATTAAATTCTTACTTTTGCATCTTCAAAGTACATGATATGAGAGCTTTATTTCTTTTGATTTCGGGACTTTTAATGCCCCTTTTGGTTGCTGCTCAAACAACAAGTGACATTCAATACCATTGTGTCGAGGACCAAGATCTACAAATTAAAAGGCTACTCGAAAACAAACAAGCGATTAAAGATGGTTTGGCTATTCCCAGAGAGGAAATTTATGTCCCACTAAAATTTCACTTGGTGGCAGATTCAGATGGATTTGGTAGAGTTGGTCTTGACGATGTTTTTGATCAGTTATGTGCACTTAACGAGGAGTTTATTGACACTGATTTGCGCTTCTATATAGACGATGGATTCAATTTTATAGATAGTGATCAAGTGTTTAGTGGGCCAGATCAAGGAATTGCTGTTGCAGAAATGATAAGAGCGGTAAGAGATGTAGGATCGGAGTCTGTAAACATATTCATCACGGAAAGAGCAAGGGCCAGCAGTGGCATAGAAAATGGTACTGTTCTAGGATTTTATGCCAATGCCAATGACTGGATGGTCGTCAGACAGAATCAAATAGGAAATAATGAAAACACGCTTGCACATGAGATAGGTCATTATTTTTCTTTAATGCACCCACATTTTGGCTGGGATCGTGAACCTTGGGACGCTAATGTACACGGAAACCCTGTGCTCATCACCCGAACTGATGGTGTACGGGTAGAACTCGTCGACGGGAGTAATTGTGATGAATCAGGAGATTTTATTTGTGATACACCACCAGATTATAATTTTGGCTTTGGTTGGAATCAATCATGTCCGACGTTCAACTTAGATGTGATGGATCGAAATGGAGATACAATCCGTCCCATGCAAAACAACTTTATGTCATATTTTTTAGGTTGTGTAGATTATACATTTACGCCTGAGCAGAATGAGTTGATCATGGCAGATTTTATGTCTTCGCGCAGAAGGGCCATTCGGACAGGTTTTGTTCCAAATACAGCAGAAATTGAAAACACATTGGAGTTGGTGAGTCCTGAAAACAATACAACTACTGAGTTTTTTGATGGTGTGGAATTGACATGGACACCTGTAGAAAATGCATCTCAGTATGCAGTTGTCCTTCGAAGTGGACCGGACGAGATAATAAGATTCGTAGATCAACCAAATGTATTCATCACAGAACTAAAGCCTGATGAAATATACACTTGGTCTGTAACCCCTTTCAATGACGGCTTTACCTGTGCCGAAAGAAAAACAAATATTCTAAGAACCAATAACATAACAACAAGTACAGAAGATCCAGCCTTTGCTGAAACTGTAACTGTTCAGCCGAATCCAATAAGGAATGGAGAGAATAGTTCGATAATTGTAGAATCTACGAAGTCACTTCAAGCAACATTATCCATTTATGGCCTTGATGGTAAGATTGTTCTTTCTGATAAAGTAGCAATACAATCAGGAAAAAACCAGATCAATTTAAGGACAAATGAATTTGAATCAGGAGTCTTTATACTATCTTTATCAACTTCTGAAGGGAACATAACCAGAAGATTGATCGTTTCAAATTAGAATTGTCAATACAAAACATGAGCAAATGCCAACTCAAGCTAATTTTACTTCTCAATACAGTTCATAGAACTAACCTTTTTTGCCTTTTGCTTATTGGAGTTATCGCACCTGCGTTAGTATCAGCTCAAGAGAATACGACTGATATACATCTTCACTGTGTCACCAATCAAGCTTTACAAATAGAGAGAATACTAGCAAACAAACAAGCGCTCAAAGCTGGTCTCGCTATGCCACGAGAAGAGATGTATGTTCCACTAAAATTTCACTTGGTAGCAGATTCTGATGGTGTTGGTAGAATAGAAATCGAAGATGTGTTGGCTCAAGTTTGTTCTCTCAATCAGGAATTTAGTGATACTGGTCTTCAATTCTATATAGATGATGGCTTTAACTTTATTGATAGCGATGGTGTTTTTGAAGGACCAAATCAAGGAGCGGCTGTAGCAACAATGATAAGAGCAGCTAGAGAAGAAGGAGACGAATCTGTAAATATATTTTTGACAAATAGCGCAAATGCCAATTCTGGTATAGAAAATGGTACCGTCCTCGGTTTTTATAATATCGTAAACGATTGGATAGTTGTTCGAAATAGGCAGGTAAGCAGTCAAGACGCCACACTGGCACACGAAGTAGGGCATTATTTCTCTCTCCTTCATCCACATTCAGGTTGGGATGCTGAGCCTTGGGATGAATCCTTACATGGCAATCCTGTCACGTTAAGAAGAACTGCGCAAGGCATACAAGTCGAATTGGTCAATGGAAGTAACTGTGATGAAGCCGGTGATTTTGTTTGTGATACGCCCCCAGATTACAATTTCGGCCTTCGTTGGAATTCAAGGTGCACGCCGTTTAATTTGGATATAATGGATCGAAATCTCGACACTATCGTGCCTTTACAAGCAAACTATATGTCTTATTTCCTTGGATGTCGAGGCTATACATTTACTCCAGATCAAACGGAATTAATGATAGCAGATTTCATGTCATTAAGGAGGAGTAATATTCGAACAGGCTTCGTCCCTTTGACCGCTGAAATCGCAAATACATTAGAATTACTCAGCCCTGAAAATAATGCTACTACTGATTTTTTTGATGGTGTAGAATTGACTTGGACACCAGTAGAGAATGCATCACAATACCTAGTCATACTTAGAAGTGGACCTGATAGAATTGTAAGAATAGTAGAAGAACCGAATGTATTTATAACAGAACTCCAGCCCGATGAAATCTATACATGGTCTGTGACTCCTTTCAATGATGGCTATGCATGTGCTGATAGAGAAACCAATATTTTAAGGACCAATAACATAACGACAAATACAGAGGACCCTGCATTCGCGGAAACGGTAACAGTACAACCCAATCCTGTGAGAGTCGGAGAAGAAATGTCTGTCATTGTAGCATCGACAAAGTCTCTTCAAGGGACACTTTCAGTCTATGATCTTGCGGGAAAAAGTCACTTATCAAAGAGAATGTTAATCAACTCAGGAAAAAATAACATCAATCTTGGCACGAATGAGCTTCAATCAGGCGTGTATATGTTATCTTTGTCCACTGCTGAAGGAAGCATTAATAGAAAATTGATTATATCAAACTAATAAAGTCAAATGAACTTACACGAGTACCAGGGAAAAGAAATGCTAGCATCTTACGGAGTTGCTATTCAAAAAGGTTATGTCGCTGAATCAATGGATGAAGCATTAGAAGCTTACAAAAAAGTGCAGCAAGAATCAGGTTCTGATTTTGCTATTGTAAAAGCACAAATCCATGCAGGTGGAAGAGGAAAAGGAGGTGGTGTTAAATTGGCTAAAAACGTAGATGAACTCAAAGAACATGCTGGCAACATTATGGGCATGATGCTGAAAACACCTCAAACACCAGGTGGCATGGATGGTGAAGGCAAATTGGTCAAAAAGATCCTTATAGCTGAAGATTCTTACGTTCCAAATTTTGATGACTGTAATGAAATTTACGTGTCAATCATGATGGACAGAGACAAGAAAAGAAATGTGATCATCTACTCTACAGAAGGAGGAATGAACATCGAAGAAGTAGCTGAAAAAACACCCGAACTCGTACATAAAGAATACGTCGATCCCACTATGGGACTTCAGGGCTATCAACTTAGAAAAGTCGCTTTCAACTTAGGTCTCTCAGGTCAAGCATTCAAAGAGATGACCAAGTTTATCAGTAATCTGTATAACGCTTTTATAGGTTCTGATGCTTCTTTATTCGAGATTAATCCATGTTTGGTTACAGGTGATGACCGTGTAATCGCTGTTGACTGTAAAGTAAGTCTTGACGACAATGCACTGTTCAGACATAAGGAGCTTGCCGAATTACGTGATACCGATGAAGAAGATCCAACAGAAGTAGAAGCAAAAAGCTTCGGACTTAATTATGTCAATTTGGATGGTAATGTCGGTTGTATGGTTAATGGTGCAGGACTGGCAATGGCGACTATGGACATCATCAAATTATCAGGAGGCTCTCCGGCTAACTTTTTGGATGTTGGTGGCACAGCAGATGCTGCAAGAGTCGAGCAAGCGTTTAGAATCATCCTAAGAGACCCAAAAGTAAAAGCTATACTTGTCAACATTTTTGGAGGAATTGTTCGTTGTGACCGAGTTGCCAATGGTATTGTCGATGCATATAAAAATATGGGTAACATTACTGTGCCAATCATTGTTAGACTTCAAGGAACTAATGCAGATATCGCTAAAACGATCATTGATGAAAGTGGTCTAGAAGTGCATTCTGCAATACTACTGCAAGAAGCTGCTGACCTCGTCAAAGGCGTACTAGTCTAAATTAATAGAAACAAACCAAGATAATTGGATTCATACTCGCTCTTCGAACTCAATGAATACATACGAAGGGTTATTGCGTTAAACTTTGCTGAACCTGTTTGGATTCATGCAGAGATTGGGCAAGTTGGTATCAGCAGAGGTCAATATTACATTAGTCTTGTTGAAAAGAATGAAAAGAGCGATGCTATAGTGGCTCAGTCTGAGGCTGTCATATGGTACAAATCTGTGTTGTTCTTAAAAAACAAATTGGGAGGAATCTTCGATTCGCTTGTTCAACAAGGCACTCAAGTAAAAGTCAAAGTCAAGATAGATCATCACGAGCGCTATGGACTAAAACTTGTGATTGAAGACATTGACCCTAAATATACGATCGGTCAATTAGAATTGCAACGGCAGGCCATTCTTGATAAGCTAGAAGCCAAAAATCTGATTGATGTCAATGAACAAATACCACTACCTTCTGTCTTACAAAAAATTGCAATTATAAGTTCTGAAACTGCTGCTGGCTATAAAGATTTTATAAAACAAATAGAGCAGAATGCTTACTGGTATGATTACGAACTAACGCTTTACAATACTGCGGTACAAGGCTACCGAGTAAGAGCAGAAGTCACTCGAGCTTTAAAAACAATTAATGAGGAAGGTGCATGTGATTGTATTGTCATCACAAGAGGAGGAGGTTCTAAAATGGATTTAGCTGCTTTCGATGATTATGAAATTGGTGAGGCAATTGCTGCATCTGACGTGCCTGTCATTACAGCCATTGGACATCAAATTGACAATACTGTTGCTGACATAGTGGCTCATACTTCTGTTAAAACACCTACTGCAGCTGCTGACTTTCTCATCGAACACAATAGTGAATTTGAAGCTAAAATATTACTGCTTGAAGAACGCATCAATCAAATCGCTATAAGCTATGTGCAATATGAAAAAGTAGAACTTGATAAATTGGAAGCGAGCATTCACTCACAAGTAAAACTTAATTTGTGGGAATTGAATAATGCCATAGACAATACGTATAAAGACATTAAAGGTACAGCGCTACAGACACTTAAACTTGCAGAAAGCGTTTTGTCAAATTTTGAGCAACAACTAGAA
>CALLFA010000205.1 GCA_937997635.1 uncultured Saprospiraceae bacterium
TGGCTTCTTCCAGTGGCATTGTTTCTTCAGGAATGATATAAAATTTATTTTTGAATTCAGAGTTTTCCTTTCTTTCCAAATTATAAATCTCCCAAGGTTTAGGTTGACGCATTTGGTAGCGTAAGGCAGTTAGCCAAGCGACATGACGATGTACGAGTTCCTTATGTACGGCTGCTAATTCTTCGTCGCCCAATTTTGTTTTTGCATGGTCATTCGTAATAAAATCTTTTACCATAATCGTCCATGACCGTGAGGAATTAACAATACCGCCCCATATTTTTCGAGCTTCCCAAAGTCGATCATAAGAAGCGTTGTTTTTAAACCCTGCAATAAATGCAACTGCTGTACCCAACAGACCAATAGGCACCCAAGGCAAATGCAACCATTTCCATTCCAAAATATCGAACAAAAACACAGGAACAAATGAAATTATAAGGAACAGTATAATGTATCTTTTTGTCCAAGTCAACATTCCCTTTAATGGGTAAACCCGTTTGATATACATAGTTCTTAATTAATTTTAGACTTTGTTCTGATTGTAACTAATTTGTGTAAATGTACAAATCAATTATCTTTCATATGAAGCAGAATAATTTTTCTCGATAATTTTTATCATTGAGCTCACGGGTCTGACCTCTTTGTTAGTTTCAGAACACCCGCCAGAGCCTTTTGCTCACGGGTCTGACCTCTTTATGTATTTTCAGAACACCCGCCAAGAGGTCGGGAGACCTTTGGCTCACTTTGAAACCTTTGGCTCACAAACCGACTTATTGACAAGGGGCAATAAAGGCGTGATAAACGGCTCCGAGTTGTACCTCAAATCCTTCTGTCATCAGAATATAATTTTCGGCTGAATAATCAATATCAAAACCAGCTGGTATAATTCCATTTGTTGTAATGGAATTAACGACAGCTTCCGATTGATCGATTGAGCTATTGTTATTCTCAATCAAGACGGACAAGCAGTCTGATGGGCATGACTCTATATTTATATCATCAAGGAAAATTTGGTCAAAATTTATACTGGCATCAGAAGTGAATCTAAACATTGTCGACGTTCCTAACTGATTCTCCGTCAATTCTACTGTTTGGTTGTTGATCACTTCATTATCAAAATCCACACCGTTGACCCATCTACCAATTTCTGAGAAGGATACACCGCCATCGAGTGAAATTTCTAAAAAGAAATTTTCACCTACACTCAAATTTTTAGCCTTGAAAGTGAACGAAATGTTAGCAGTACCACCCATACTCAAATCTATTGGCAAAGATGATACTGAAGAAGCAACACCAGAATTATCCCTAATTCTAAAAGCATAATTACCAGAAGGACTATCTGCTGACATGACGTAGGCGGCATCAATACCATTGCTTTGCCAGATCCCTGCTCCCATTTCAAAATCTTCTGAGACAAGCTGTATGCATTCATTGTCATCGACATCACATATTCCATCATTGTCAGCATCTTGAACAATTCCACCAGTACAACTACAATCCATCGCATAGGTCTCCCCTTCTGTACACGGGTCCCCATCATCACAAGGTTGTCCAATTAATGTATCATCAAAACCAGGACAAATATCCAATGCATCACAAATCGAATCTCCGTCACTATCAAGGTTTTCGCCTCCTGTACACGCACACGTCGAAGACCAGATTTCACCAACTGTACATGGATCACCATCATCGCAAGCTGTGCCAATGATAGAATCATCGATACCAGGGCAATTGTCATCTGCGTCACAAATCGAATCTCCATCTGCGTCCACACATTCTGCTTCACAAGATCTTAATATGATATTATCGAGGTAAACTTCATCCGAATTAATACTTCCATTGCATCTGAATCGAAGCATCGTTGATCCAGATAACTGCGTGTTATCGATGACCAAAGATTCGAAATAGAGAATATTATTTTGAAAGGTGGTACCTATAATCCATTCATTGATAATCGTGAATGTCGCACCATTGTCATTTGATATTTCAAGAAAGAAACTTTCATTGACATCCATACCAATGGCTATAAAGTTGAATCCAATTCTCAATGTATCCACTGCTGTCATATCCAAAGCAGCTGTGAATATGGAAGAGCTTATTCCAGAATTATCTCTGATTCTCATGGCATAATCTCCTTGCGGACTATTGATCGTAGACAATCTCTCTGCATCATTGCCACCTGTTTGCCAGATACCTTCATTCAACTCAAAGTTATCTGAAAATAAAATGTCACAATCACTTTCCAATAAATCACAAATATCATTATTGTTAAAATCCACTAGCATTCCACCTCCACAATCACAATTGTTGTCATACGTTTCACCAGTTGTACAGTCATCGCCGTCATCACAACTAGTCCCTATAATGGCATCATCGATATTGGAACACTGGTCCATAGCGTCGCAAACGTTATCGTTGTCAGCATCTTGGAAAATGCCTCCTGTGCACATACAATTGGAATCATATGTTTCTCCTTTTGTACATACATCACCATCATCACAAGGACTACCAATTAGATTATTATTAAAGTTAGGGCATTGATCATTAGCATCGCACACACCATCCTGATCATTGTCTGCAAAGCTGCCGCCACTGCAATTACAATTTGAGTCATACATTTCTCCAGTCGTACACGCATCACCATCATCACAAGGACTGCCAATTAGATTGTCATTAAAGTTAGGGCATTGATCATCAGCATCACACACACCATCTTGATCGTTGTCTGCAAAGCTGCCGCCACTGCAATTACAATTGGAGTCATACACTTCTCCAGTCGTACACACATCACCATCATCACAAGGACTGCCAATTAGATTATCATTAAAGTTCGGGCATTGATCCTCAGCATCACACACACCATCCTGATCACTGTCTGCAAAGGTGCCGCCACTGCAATTACAATTTGAGTCATACGTTTCACCAGTTGTGCATGTCAGGCCATCATCACAAGGTGTACCTATCAACGCATCATCAAAGTTTGGACATTGGTCGAGGATGTTACAAATACCATCATTGTCATCATCAAACAATTTTCCTCCAGAACAATTACATGCATTATCATATGTCTCTCCAATTGTACACACATTATTGTCATCACATGGTGTACCGATTAATTCGTCATTTATCCCTGTGCATTGGTCAACATCATTTGGATAGCCATCCTGATCACTATCTACAGCTTCAACATTTTGGGCGTTTGGATAACCACATTGATTGGATAGTTTCCAGTTGGAACCAACTTGATTATTCACATTTAAATCTGATAAATAAATAGAATAACCTATGTTGTTGACAGGCCAAGATGCGGAAGTATTGTAGTCAACCTGATCAATAAATGTACCGTACGCACCAGTCAACTGTATGGAGCCTGTTATGTCATCAAGGTTACCTTCCCATTGACCTAAGGGACTATTAAAAAATTTATACTCAAATGCTGTCGCGTCATTTGCAATAGTTACTGAGGCATTAGGATTAATGAAGGAACCATCAGGAAAAGTAAATGCAACATCGCCGCTTATGCTATATCCAGTGAGGTCAACCAATTGTGTTGAGTTGTTTGAAATTTCAATAAAATTTTCTCCACATGATTTATTTGCATTATACATGATCTCAGAAATGACAAGATCAGGCGTTGCATTATTTTGAGGCGGAGAGGCTACGAACTGGACTGGATCACTCCATCTGCTTTTTCTGCCTGTATTGTCTTTGTATCTAACACGCACTCGATAGGTTCGTCCAGGCTGTAAGCGACGACCATCTATTGTATAGGTACTACTAAATGATGTAATCTCCTCACTTTGCCACAATGCTGTCACTTCATAAAATTCTTCTTCGATTGTATCGTAGGTAGGATTTGAAGGATCTGACCATTCGGCAATTCTCCACTCCAGCGCTTCGAAGGTATTATTCCCTTGTGGATCAGAAAATGCACTATTTGAAAATGTCAGACCGTCTAGTGGGAATCCTCCAGGACCTGTGTGTTGGACAACCGGTTTTGCTGGCATTCTAGAACTATTGTAAACGGCGTTTAGGTGATTAGCTCTATCACCCCACCATGACTCATAGTCATCAATCACTTCCTGGAATGTCGAATAATTTTGATTCCATCTGGCCCTGTCGGCATCTGTCCAATTGGCAGATAAGCTTGGATCAAATATTTTACTGATCTCATCTTGGATTAAAAACGATCCTTGTTCGTCATTGCAAAGCAAATCTAGACCTTCGCGCATGTTATTCTCAAACGTAAGCCTGATTGATTCATAGCTTAGAATCTGATCTTTAAACGGACTCCTGACATCTTCATATGGAGACCATTGATTGCGAGGCGCCCAACCATCTTCATCCCGCGGCACACCCATGGTTGCGTTAAGGTCATCAGGTATGACATACCATTTATCTGTCTCTGGATTATAATAGTCAATGTAATTATGCTGGCCAGGATAATTTGTTTCATTATTCGCTAGCATTTCTTGAGCTGCCATGAAACCATAATGGTGATCGAGGTCAAGATGATCCCTGATC
>CALLFA010000206.1 GCA_937997635.1 uncultured Saprospiraceae bacterium
GTCACGTAAACACAAAAGACCACTCATTGCCAACATGACAGATGATGATTTAGAAAGCTTCATAGGTCTGAAGATGAAAGAACGCGCACCTTTTTATGAGCGCGCTAAGCTTAAAGTACAAGTGTCGGGGTCAAAAAAAGAGACAGTAAACGTCATTGTAGAGAAGCTAAGCTTCTAGCTTCTAGCTTCTAGCTTCTAGCTTCTAGCTTCTAGCTTCTAGCTTCTAGCTTCTAGCTTCTAGCTTCTAGCTTCTAGCTTCTAGCTTCTAGCTTCTAGCTTCTAGTACCTAGCTCCTAGCTTCTAGTACCTAGCTCCTAGTACCTAGCTCCTAGCCCCTAAACCCTACTGCAAAAATTCCGCCCCTTCCTCAAACTCGACATCTTTAATCAACACATACAATGAATCCAATTCTCGTACCATCGAAACATTAGTCGAATCGACGTACTTGTAGGCATAATTAATCTCCTTGCGTGCATCATAGCAGAAGAATCCTTTATCATAACATAACGAAGAAAATGAGCGCACCAAATTAATTCTTGGTTCCATTCGCGTAGGAAATATGGTTTTTGCTAGGAAGAAAGCTTCTTTCGCCATTATCTCTTCACCATTTTCATTATGGACATTTGCAGTTGTTAACATTTCATCATACCAAAACTCGAGTCTTGCCAGCTTCATTTGTTTTCGTGCCAATGCTACCGAATCCATCTGAAGTTGAATTTGCGATGTCTGTGGCTGAAATACTTTTGCTTTAGTGTAATATTTATTGATCAGCAAACCTATGATGAGAGACCCTAATATGAGGTAAATGACTTCTTTACTTAAAAAATGCTTCAAAATGGTCTTTTTATGAAGATGCAATAAATATTCATTTTGGTGTACATAAGTCTATTCATGATGATATTTCTCTCCTCGCTGGATCGTACAAGCTCTATACAATTGCTCTAAAAAAATAACTCTGACCAAGTCATGAGGAAAGGTCATTTTTGATAAAGATATAGTGTGATGAGATTTGGACTTCAATTCATCATCAAAGCCATAACCGCCACCAACGATAAATATAATCCGCTTATGAGAACTCATTTTTAATTTCTCAAGCTTTTGTGCAAATTCTTTGGATCGATATTCTTTACCATTTTCATCAAGAAGGATCAAATGATCACCAGACTTTAGTTTAGATAACACCAGTGCTGCTTCTTTTCTCTTCAGTTGTTCCATTCCGAGTCTTGCATTTGTTTTTACTGTCCAGTATTGGATGTCAAAATTTAAGTAGTGCTTGATTCGTTTGGCGAAGTCTTTAATTCCGTCAACAACATACGATTGAGAACTCTTATTGATACACCACAATTCAAATTTCATTTGTCGTATAGATTAGTTGGCATAAACATCGTCCTTATCCACAACAAATAACGTAAAGAATGCGGCTATCACAAAAGAAATTCCACCAATAAATAAAGCTAGAATGGCTTGCCCATCAAAAAATTGACTGACAAAGAATCCAAGTATAGCTGCGGCAACTATCTGAGGGATAACAATAAAGAAATTAAATACACCCATATAATAGCCCATTTTAGATGACGCAATAGAGCCAGCAAGAATCGCATAAGGCATAGATAAGATACTGGCCCAAGCAAATCCGATTCCAATCATCGATATCAACAATAGATTTGGATCCGCTATAAAGTAGATCGAAGCCAAACCCAAGGCACCGAACAATAAACAAATGAAGTGCGTCATTTTGCGACTTGTACGCTTCGCCAGTATAGGCAATAAAAATGCAACCAGAGCAGCAACTCCATTGTATACGGCAAAACACCAACCCACCCAGTTAGCCCCTTCGTTATACATTGCAGATGTTGTATCAGTAGCTCCATAAATGTGTGCGGTTACAGCAGATGTCGTATAGATCCACATTGTGAACAGGGCGAACCAAGAAAAGAATTGGACAAAAGCTAATTGCTTCATTGTCTTTGGCATCTGTTGTAAATCATTCATGATGGTGACAAAAGCACCTGATGTCTTGCCAGACTTTTGCCTCAAACCAGAAAGGAGTAGAAGTAGACCATACGTCATTATCCCAAAGGATAATATATGCAGATCTTTTTTAAGGCCTTGATTAATAAACCAAAACGCCAAAGCACCACCAATTAGAATCGCAATGATTCCATGTGTTTGTTGCTTGGAGCCATTTTTTGAAAAGTCTGCTTGTGATGACCTTTCTTCAAGCTCAGACTCTTGTCCTTTTTCTTCTTCTTCGAATGATTTCAATTCTTCAGGCGTGTATTCTTTTGATGTGAATACAGTCCACAATACGGATAAAAGTAAGGCAATGGCACCAATGTAAAAGGAGTATTTCACTGTATCTGGAATAACGCCTTCCGCTGCTGTATTGCTAACGCCCATTTCTGTGAATAACCATGGAAGAATGGATGACAACACCGCACCAATACCAATGAAAAACACCTGAGTCGCAAAACCAGTCGTGCGTTGTTCTGATGGAAGATTATCTCCAACAAATGCTCTAAATGGCTCCATTGAAATGTTGATGGAAGCATCCAATACCCACAACATGATTGCTGCAAACCACAGAACAGAAGAGTTTGGCATCAAAAATAGAGAGAGGGTGGTTAAAATGGCACCCACAAAAAAATATGGTCGTCTCCTTCCAAATCGATTCCACGTGCGATCACTCATAAAACCGATGATCGGCTGAACAAGCAAGCCCGTCACTGGACCTGCAATCCACAATATGGGTATGTCGTCAATATTAGCACCTAAGGTTTGAAATATGCGACTCATATTTGCACTTTGTAATCCAAACCCGAATTGAATCCCCATAAAGCCGACACTCATGTTGATTATTTCTTTGAGACTCAATTGTGGTTTCTTCATACTGTTGCATTAACTTATTGTGGCATTAAATTATCAAGTTATCTTGTAATATGAGCTCCCAAACAGAAAAAAGAATTGTTGTTTTAAAATTATAGTGTTGGAAACGTTTCCGTTATTCTGTATTGAGATAAAAGAGCGATTAGTTACTGATTGTACATGATAACAAGATTGGATTAAGAACCTGACCGGATATTGAAGTTACAATATAGATTGTATCAGTGAACACAGTTTTATTTCTTAGGAACAATGACGATGCGCTATAATGTTGTAGTTTTAATTTGTGAAGTCAACTCGTAAATACACTTAGCTATGTTTAAAATAAAATCACTAAAGTCACTTTCAGTACTTCTTTTTAGTCTAATGACATTCATGTTAAATGGGCAATCATTAAGTCCTTCGGAGAAAATGGAAGCATTTGATCTATTGAAAGCATGCGTTGCGATACCAAATGATTCGCATATAGAAGAAGACGTTTTGAACAATGTGGTTTGGATGGAAAAACAGTTTGGTAAACGTGGCTTCACGTATAAGCGACTACAAACGGAAACTGTACCAATGCTTTTGTTGGAACATCCAGTTCAAGCAGATAAGCCGACTGTTCTCTTTTATATGCATGCTGATGGTCAGGCTGTTGATGGCTCATTTTGGTTTCAAGACGACCCCTATCAACTAGTCTTGAAGGAAGAGGCTCCAGAAGGTGGTTTTGATAAAATAGACTGGAATAAGTTGAGTGGAAACATTAATGAGGATTGGCGAATGTTTGGTCGATCCGTAGCTGATGCCAAAGGACCGATCATCATGTTTCTTGCTGGCCTTGATCATCTAAAATCAAGATCAGAGAGTGTTCCTTATAATGTGAAAGTCATAATAGATTTTGAAGAAGAAATAGGTTCGCCCCAAATCCCCAAAGCAGTAGTTGAGTATAAAGAGGACTTGGCTGCAGATATGTTGGTTATTTTTGATGGTCCACGGCACAGTACGAATGAGCCGACATTAACATTCGGTGCGAGAGGTATCGGTACGTTAACATTGACCGTTTATGGGCCTGTCTTTCCACAACATAGTGGACATTATGGGAATTATGCACCAAACCCAGCAATTCGGTTGGCTCAGCTATTGGGATCAATGAAAGATGATGCAGGTAGAGTGTTGATAGATGGATATTATGATGGTATTGACATAGATGAAAATCTGCGTAAAGAATTACAGAAAGTACCAGATGATGAACAGACAATAAAAGCAATATTGGGTGTGGCAAATCATGATACTGGAGTCGCAGATTTTTATCAAGAAGCATTGCAGTATCCATCTTTAAATATTCGAGGATTGTCTGCTGGATGGGTTGGTCAAGAAGCAAGAACAATTATTCCGTCTACTGCGACTGCTGAAATAGACATTCGGTTGGTCTTAGAATCAGATGGTGAGCGACTGGTTTCTTTGGTCAAAAAGCACATTGAAGATCAGGGTTATTACATTGTTGATAGAAAACCGACATCTCTCGAGAGGACAAAACACGATAAGATTATCAAGATAGATTCTAGAAAAAGTTATAAAGCCTTTCGGACAGATTTTGATACACCGATAGGGGATTGGCTCTCAGATGCAATGAAAAAAACATTTGGTAAAGATCCAATTAAGATCAGAACTTCAGGTGGAAGTATTCCTATTTCTCCTTTTGTCAATACCCTTGACATTCCTGCTGTAACAGTACCTACCGTGAATAAAGACAACAATCAACATAGTCCCAATGAAAACCTAAAAGTTCAAAATTTCATAGAAGGGATTGAAACGATGATTGCGATTCTTAGTCAACCAATTACTGGGAATATGATGTCTGATGACAAACTGGTGGAACGCTCTGCTCAGAATTATATAGATGGGTTATATGAAGCTGATCCGTCAAAAATTTTAGAAAGTGTAGACCCTAGTTTGACTAAGTTAGGTATGTGGTATAGCGAGGAAGACAAGAGTTGGTACGGCCCTGGAAATATGACTTATGATCAACTGGTAGAACTAGCAAATACCTGGAATAAAGATGGCTCAAAAACAGACGATACGTCTCCCAACAAAGTGGAGATATTAGACATAGAAAGTGAGACTGCAACTGCCAAAGTATATGCAGAATGGGGTATAGACTACCTCCAGCTCGTCAAGAAGAATGGCAAATGGAAGATCATTAATATTCTATGGCAATCGATTAAGGATTAATTTTAAGGTATACATGAATGGTCTTTTATAAGTATAGCTCTCGAAAATGAATAGATAAGCAGCGATTTTCTTAAGTGGTTTTGGCTAAGCTAGGGCATTGTGCATTCATCGTCGAGCAGGGAGCAGGGATGGATGTAAAACAGAGAGCTTATGCACAAAAGAAGACAATTCATATAGTTTACTCTATTGGTTTTGAAAACTTTTATTGGTTTGACTGTTTAGATCTTGCTATGTGTTGTGAAAAAACTTCGCAGCACAACTGATTGAATTATAGTAATTTTAGGATAGCGAATTCAGGTATATGGATATAAGTTACATTTCCAACCCCGTTCTTGACAAATTACCAAGTCATTTGAGGCAATATATACTGCCACAGAATTATGAACGATATACGCCAGAAGATCAAGCAGTGTGGCGATTTGTCATGAAAAAAAATGCAAGCTTTTTACCAAAAGTAGCTCATGAATCATACTTACAAGGTTTGGAAAAAACAGGTATTGATTTAGACACTATTCCTAGCATGTATGGCATGAATCGTATTCTCAAGGACATTGGTTGGGCTGCTGTCTCTGTCAATGGCCTGATTCCTTCAGCTGCGTTCATGGAATTCCAAGCCTACAATGTTTTAGTGATTGCTTCTGATATCCGTATGTTAAAAAACATCGAATACACACCTACACCAGACATCATACATGAATCGGCAGGTCATTCGCCAATGATTGCAATTCCAGAATACGCAGAATATCTCAGAAGATTTGGTGAATTAGGGGCCAAAGCAATATCATCAGATTTGGATAGACAATTATTTGAAGTAGTAAGGAAACTGGCTGCCTTAAAGGAAAATCCAAATAGTGACCAACATAAGATAAGTAAGACAGAGTCTGAGATTGTAGAACTTCAAGACTCGATGACTAATCCGTCAGAATTGCAGTTGATAAAAAACTTGCACTGGTGGACAATTGAGTATGGGTTGTTAGGTACTATTGATAAGCCCAAAATTTATGGCGCTGGATTGCTATCTTCCATTGGTGAAAGCGAGTGGTGTCTTTCAGATAAAGTGCAAAGGATTCCATTTTCGATTGAAGCAGCTTATCAATCCTTTGATGTCACTAAACCACAACCACAATTATTTGTGACACCGCATTTTGCATATCTCAGTGAAGTGCTTGACCAATTTGCTAATACGATGGCGGTTCGCAAAGGTGGCAAAGAAGGCGTGAAAAAACTGATTGAGTCCAAACAGCTAGGTACAATTGAATTGTCTACAGGATTGCAAATTTCTGGAGTGTTCACAGAATTAATAGAAAGTGATGACAAACAGCCTGTCTATATTCAAGCTTCAGGACCAACAGCTTTAAGCTATAGAGAAAAAGAATTGATCGGACAGAGTACAGATCATCATCCAGATGGATTTGGCACAGCCATTGGTAAGTTAAAAGGCATTAATCTGGCAATTGAAGATATGTCTCCTAGAGATTTGCAAGCGTACCGAATTATTGAGGCAGAAGACATTCACTTAGAATTCGAAGGCGGTATAAAAGTCTCTGGCAAGGTGATTACTGGTACAAGAAATGTACATGGCAAAATAATGTTGATTGCTTTTGAGAATTGTACTGTCGCGCATTATGACAGGATCATATTCCACCCAAGTAGAGGGACTTATCATTTAGCCATAGGCATGGATATCGTTTCGGCATTTGCAGGTCCAGCTGATCTGTCTTCTTTTGACTTGACTGATCACAGTATGACTGATGTCCATTATGGATCAACCGACGATATTCATAGTTCCAAGCAAAAGTACTATCAACAAATCAGGACATTGCGGGATGGCTCTTTTGATTTATCGGCATTTATGTCTGTTTGTTCGGAGATAATAAATGATTTGCCAAACGAATGGCTATTACTTCTTGAATCATATGAACTAGCCTATCTCAATGCCTCACCAAATAAAGTGGCACTTCTCGAATCTTTACACAAGTTTAAAAAAAGAAATTCTCAGAAAGCACATTTTATTGATGACGGACTTTCTTTAATTAATCTTGAAGAACAAGCAATCTAGGATATACCAAAAGGAGTATGGTTTGACTGATTTATTACGCAGAAGTTATGTCTGTTGTCAAGACGAAAAACGCTGTGAATGCATCTATTCACGAGTATTTTCAGCGATGAAAACAGATAAAAGATCAACTAAGAAACGGTCAACCTATTTTCATTTTGGTATAAATCCCTTTCATGAAATTTAGAGTATGAGGGGGAATAGTCGTATTTAGATTTTTAATTTAAAATTAAACCTAATTTTGATCATCCATATATTCACCTAAATCGTGAATAAACAACTGTTTGTCTTTGACTGATAGCAAAAGTGTACCAGCGATTGAGGGCCTATATAAACTGTTAATCATTCCAAGAATATTATCTTCTTCATCTGATAAGTATGAAGGTCTGTCAATGCCATAGTATAAGAATAATGAGTCTGTAATTTTCACTTTATAGTACAGGTCTTCTTGTGGATAGCTGTTTATTCGCCATTCATTTGAAATAAAATGGTAGCTCTTCTCATCACCATTCCAAATAACATGCTCAAACTGATCGGACAGTAACTTAAAAGTAACACCTACTTTTTTATGAGCAGTATGACCTGACAGTCTTCTGGCTTTCCCAAATCTCTCATTATTCAAGGGCATACGTAAAAGAGTTTCTCCTGTCTGTAAATCCAAGGCAAGTAATTGTTTAGTTGTCAATATGCTAATCGTAGAATCGCGAGCAAATCTAACATCATAGATATATTCCTTTTTCTCCAGAGCAATAGGTTTCATTTTTTTTAAAGTACCAGAATCTTTATCAATGATCGTAAAGTAAGGCTTCCCAATATGACCATAGCCTAAGTTGGCTTCATTAGCACCTCCCGTATTGATTAAGAAAAGAGATGTATCATCATGAAGAAGAAACATTTTACTTAATTTCTCTACTGGCAATTCACTTTGCCATTGTATTTCACCTTGCTTATTAAATTTAATAATTGTCTCATTGGCTTGATACATCATTTGGTCAGTTGTATCCTGAATGATGTTTGATCCTAGATTGAAATAGCGTTTTTTACCAGTCCAAAAGTTTATTTTATCTTTTCCAGCCTTATAATCAATAGACCAACCTTTGCCATCAAGACAATTCAATGAGTGAATGCCTGAACCTGATATAATAAGTGTCGAGTCAGAAGTAGCAAACATTTCGCGCCAGCCATAAGTTCTGTCTATTTCACGCTCCCATACTACAGCTCCGGTTGTCATATCTAAGCCCTGTAGTTCTTTTGCTTTTTCATTGATTCCTTTGGTCCGATATCCAATTGCAATATTTTGTTTATCAAACATGTAATAAATATTGTTTTTCACCTCCCATAGTTCGCGCCCTGTCACTAAGTCGACCATAATATCTTTTGTAGGTTTCTTACGGATCAAGTAACGATGTTTAATATTAGACAGCGATTTATTGTAATTGATTCTATCTTGCCATTCCATTTTTGAGGTAGCTAGGTCAATAGATGTGATGAATCCATTAGGCTTGTATCTTTTACCTTTTTTGTTTACCTCCCTTGTGCGTAAATAAAGTCTATTGGTTGAAGTATCAATCACTGCATGAAATACATCTTGAGAAAATGTATATTCCTTTAGTGGTATAACCCGCCCATTATCCAGTAAATTGACATTACTTGAATCTTGGTTACTCATGAGTAATATCGATTGGTCTTGTCCGATGAGATTGATTACCATGAGTATAGGTAACCATGTTATAAAATATATCCTTTTAGTCATAATTGAATGTTAAGTAGTTATCTTCCTATAACAAGATAATGATTTGATATTACTTTGAATTCAAATAAAGACGAAAAATAACGAATGACCACATTTAAAATACTTTCAATTGTAGCTTTGGTTTTAGGACTGATATGCGGCTATATGCTTGCGAGATTTCAGCGAACAGAAAAGAACCAAAGGTTTGAAGAATTCATCCACGGGAATAAAACCAGGATCTTCATTATCTACGGCCTTGGTATGAGCTTAATAGTTGCACTAGTATTTTGGAATTCTCCTGTTGCTGAAATACTCAATGGCTTCTTAGGTGCGACACTTTTATCAAGTGTTTTTATAACCATGTATTCGGAGTTAAATTCACCTTAAATCTAAATAAAGAGCATAAAAAAAGCCCCTCATACAAGGGGCTCAATGCTTTGCGGAAGAGGAGGGATTCGAACCCCCGGTACGCGTTAACGCACGCCGGTTTTCAAGACCGGTGCATTCAACCAGCTCTGCCACTCTTCCAAAGCGGAGCGCAAAGGTATATTTTTCTCAAAACTTTCAAAAGTCTTTATGAAATATTATTAGGTGCTATCGCCTTATTGGATTTTATGAAATTTGAAAAGTGAATTTACAAAAGCCCGAAAAATGCGCTCGAAGCAACTTGCAAAAATATGCCTATCTTCATCAAAACGTCAATATGCGCTTAACTTTCGCATTATGTAGTATCGTGTGCTCACTTCTCTTCTGGTCATGCAGTAAAAAAAACTACGTTGATTTATGTATCACAAATGCAACTCTCATTGATGGAACAGGTTCTACTGCTGTTAAGTCTGACATCGCGATTAATGGTCCAGACATTGTTCGAATAGGAGACTTAAAAAATATTATTGGTAAAACCAATATTGATGCTGAAGGATTAATCGTCTGTCCTGGCTTTGTTGATTTACATGCGCATTTAGAACCACTTCCACTCATTCCCTCTGCAGAAAGTGCTATTCGAATGGGAGTAACCACTGCTTTAGGAGGCCCCGATGGATCCTCTCCCGTCAGAATCGGCAAATACTTGGACAGCTTGGATCACATCGGCATGGGGATTAACGTTGCTTACCTCATTGGTCACAATGCAGTCAGGGCTCAAGTAATGGGAATGGAAGCACGAGCACCTACAAGTGAAGAATTAGCGAAGATGAAACAATTGGTAGAAGACGCTATGCTAGAAGGTGCTTACGGTATGTCAACTGGTTTGAAATATCTACCAGGTGCTTTTTCTGAGATTGACGAAGTGATAGAGCTATCCAAAGTTGCAGCTTCACATGGAGGGATTTATACGTCGCATCTTAGAGAAGAAGGTCTTGGATTGTTAGATGGTGTGGCAGAGGCGATATCAATTGCAGATGAGGCATCTATTCCGGTTGTCCTGACTCATCACAAAGCCATAGGTCAGCCTATGTGGGGGAAAAGCGAGAAAACCCTCGCAATGGTGGAGCAAGCCAGACTGCAAGGGCTAGATGTGATGGTGGATCAATATCCTTACACTGCAAGTTATACGAGTATCTCTGTGTTGATTCCACCTTGGTCGATGGAAGGTGGTCGCTATGATAAGTTTGCCGAACGATATCAAGATTCCATTCTAAGAGATAGTATCAAAGCTGGAATTGTATACAACATCATTAATGACAGAGGAGGTGGAGACCTCAAACGCATACAAATAGCAAAGTTCAATTGGAAACCTGAGTTGGAAGGGAAGACCTTGTTTGATTGGGCTGTTGCCGAAGGTATAGAACCTACAGCAGAAAATGGTGCTGAACTAGTCATCCAAGCCCAATTGCATCGAGGAGCCTCTGCTATTTATCATGCGATGTCTGAGGAGGATGTTGAACGAATTATGAAACACCCAATGACAATGATTGCGTCGGATGGGCGCATCACAGCATTCGACAAAGGCTTTCCTCATCCGCGGGTACACGGCACTTTTCCTCGTGTACTCGGACATTACGCCAGAGATAAGGGGCTATTTTCTCTAGAAGAGGCCATCCGTAAAATGACCACTTTACCAGCCCAAAGAATGGGATTGGAAGATCGAGGAATTCTTAAAGTAGGAGCAAAAGCAGACGTGGTGATTTTTAATCCAGACAAAATTATAGACAAAGCAACATTTGAGAAACCTCATCAATATCCTGAAGGAATTCACTATGTCATCATCAACGGGGATGTTGTATTGGACAATGGGACTTTTTTTGATTTAAGAAAGGGAATCGTATTAAGAAAAAAATCGCCATTAGCTAAGCCTTAAATGGATTTGTATCCTTATTCTTAAATGAATTGTATTCATTTTTCACATGAAAAAGCGCGAGCAGCGAGTTCACGAAAAGGCCGAACAAGCGAGTTTAGGAGCGACCTAATTAGATTACCCCTCCAACAACTTTATCAATTCATTTAGCTTCATCATGCACTCAATTGGTGTCATGGCATTGACATCTACATTGACAAGTTCCTCTTTAATTTTACCAATGACAGGGTCAGAAACTTCAAAAATGCTCATTTGCAGAGTTTCAGCAGTTTGCTCGGGTGCAGCAGAAAGGGATGGTGTGTTATTGTTGTCCTGTTCTATAGATTTTGTCTCTAATTGCTTTAGAATTTCGTTAGCTCTGACAATGATGCTTTGCGGCATCCCAGCCATTTTAGCAACATGAATACCGAAACTATGGTGACTGCCACCAGGTACTAACTTGCGGAGGAAGAGCACTTTATTCTTGAGTTCTTTCGTTGACACATGGTAATTTCTTATCCTATGGTAACTATTGGCTAATTCGTTAAGCTCATGGTAATGTGTGGCAAATAAAGTCTTCGGATGTGCGTGTGGATGATTGTGCAAAAATTCTGCAAGAGACCAGGCAATTGAAATACCATCATACGTACTGGTGCCCCGACCAATTTCATCTAAGAGTATCAAACTTCTTGGTGACACATTATTGATGATGCTTGCGGTTTCATTCATTTCTACCATAAACGTAGACTCTCCACTAGAGATATTGTCTGAAGCACCCACTCTGGTAAAGAGTTTATCCACGTAGCCAATTGTAGCTTCACGAGCTGGTACGAAGGATCCCATTTGTGCCATAAGCGTTATAAGAGCCGTCTGTCTCAATATGGCCGACTTACCAGACATATTCGGCCCTGTAATCATGATGACTTGTTGATCTTCATTATCAAGTAAGATGTCATTAGGAATGTACTCTTCATCGATACTTAGCTGGGTCTCGATGACTGGGTGTCTACCATCTTTAATGTCTATGACCAGTGATTCATTGACATCAGGCCTGCAATATCTTTTTTCTCTTGCGGTTTGCGCAAATGAACGCAAGCAGTCAATGATGGACAAAACCCGACCGTTCGTTTGCAATGGTGTAATGTACTCTTTCAAATCTTTGATGAGAGATTCGTAAATAGATGTTTCTAATTCTTGAACAGATTCCTGCGCATTCAAAATTTTAGTCTCTAATTGTTTGAGTTCGTCTGTGATGTATCGCTCAGCATTGGTCAACGTTTGTTTTCTTACCCAGTTGTCAGGTATCAGCCCTTGGTTCTTGTATTTGTTGGTCACTTCGAGGTAATACCCAAAGACATTATTGAATCCTATTTTCAAATTGGTAATGCCCGTCTTGGTCGCTTCCTCTGTCTGAATATCAACAAGTAGTTCTTTGCTGTTTTTGATGATGTGTCGATGGCCATCTAATTCTTCATTGACACCATCAGCGATAACAGAACCTTTTATAAGCAAAGCTGGTGGTTCTTCAACGATGGTGCTGTTGATGCGCTGTTTCATCTCTTTACACAAAGAGAGTTGGTCAGATAATTCCTTTAATACTTCATTTTCTGAATGCAACAATAAATCGTGAATAGGCTCTGTTGCTTCAAGAGCTTTATGCAATTGCCTGACTTCACGAGGTTGTATTCTTTCTAATGCAAGTTTAGAAATCAATCGCTCCAAATCACCAATTTTCTTCAGATGGTCAGTCACTGTTTGTTCGTCATCTATGTGTTCCATGAAATGCGTAACAACTGCTTGACGTCTTTTTATTTGATGAATGTCTTTAAGCGGCAAAACAATCCAATGCTTCAATCTTCTGGCACCCATCGGTGATACTGTCTGATCGAGTATGTCAATAAGCGCAGCACCTGATTCATGATTACTTCTGACTAGTTCTAGATTTCGAATGGTAAATCGATCCAGCCAGACATACTGATCGTTTTCTAGTCTGACAATTTTCTTAATGTGTTCTACTTGTGTCTTCTCCGTTGTATTGACATAGTGCAGACATGCCCCAGCGGCTACCTGCGCTGCATTCATCGCCTCTATACCAAATCCTTTTAGATTACTTACAGCAAACTGATTAAGAAGAAGTTCGACCGTATGGTCTTCTGTAAAGACCCATTCAGGCAAATGGTAGGAATAGTAGGATTGTCCAAAAATTGATTCGAATGTATCTCTGTATTGTTTTGAGAAAATAACCTCGGTAGGTTGAAAGCTTTGCACCAGCTTTTCAATTTTGGCAATCTCACCTTCAGCCACAATAAACTCACCTGTAGAGATGTCTAGAAACGCAATGCCTATTGTATTGTTTCTAGTAAAATGGATGGAAGCCAAAAAATTATTAGATGCTTGATCCAAGAGCGTGTCATCCAAGGTCAAACCAGGTGTCACAATATCTGTAACTCCACGTTTGACAATTTTTTTTTCTTTAGATGGTTTTTCTAATTGTTCGCAAATTGCTACGCGATAACCAGCTTTCACCAGTTTAGGTAAATACACATCTTTTGAATGATACGGAAATCCAGCTAAAGGGATATCAGAGCCTCCGTTGTTTCGACTAGTGAGCACAATACCTAAGATACCAGCAGCCGTTTCTGCATCATCTCCAAAGGTCTCGTAGAAGTCGCCGACACGAAACAATAAAATGGCATCCGGATGCTTGGCTTTAATCTGAAAGTATTGCTGCATCAAGGGTGTCACTTTTCCCGTCTTTTTAGTGGCTTTTTTGGTTGGTTTCACTCTCACTTGTATTGCAAGTGGCTAAATTATTCATTTATATAGATTACTTGTCATATGTTGCAAATTTTTTACTAACAAGCAAAACTGAAGAGAGCAATAAAAAAATGAGTACGTGTAAAGTAACTATAGTGATGAAGATGTAATTTGGTTATAAAAAAAAATGCCCAGACATTTCCGGGCATATCGAATTTTACAATTAATAACCAAAACTTACAGTGACAAATATATATCATATTACCTAAAAACGTAATATGTATTATGTTAATATTCACATATTTATTTGCAAATATGATGAAACACAACCATATGGACTTAGAAGAGATGACGGAATTGGTTCTTTATGAAGACAATCACCTATTGGTTGTCAATAAACCTAACGGTATGCTGACTCAAGGTGACAAAACGGGTGATGTACCCATTGTTGATCATTACAAGCAATACATTAAGGAAAAGTATCAGAAGCCAGGAAATGTGTTTTTACATCCTGTGAGTCGACTAGATCGTCCAGCAAGTGGTGCGCTTATTTTAGCAAGAACTTCCAAAGGCCTTTCCAGAATGACTGAGATCATTCGCAAAAGAGAAATTAAGAAAGAATACATGACTGTCGTACATGGCAAACTCAACGAGCATGAGGCAGAATTAAACAATTATTTGTTGAAAGATCACGGAAAGAATAGGGTAGCAGTAGTTAAACAGTCGACACCAAAAGCAAAATTAGCAACGTTGTCTTATGAGGTGAATAGGTATCTCGAAAATCATTCCATTGTTCAGGTGAATTTGCATACTGGAAGACCACATCAAATACGAGTGCAATTTGCGACTCTAGGACACGCCATTGTTGGTGACCAAAAATATGGGCGATCAGATGGGTCAACAGACAGCAAGTTGTATTTGCATTGTTTTAAACTCTCGTTTATACATCCTGTAAAGAAAATTCCTCTCGTGCTTAATGCACCATTCCCAAAACAAGAACTTTGGAAAGAGCTTACTTGATTAATTGACTTTTTCTATGATAACGGCTCTATTAAACTCCTTGACAATTTTGTCTAAATAAGATTTCACTTTACTATAATTTGCAACGGAATACCTATTGTGTTTAAACATGTAATTCCCCAATACAGTTAATTCACTTTCTGACTTAATCGTGTATGATAATTTCATGGTGATTAGATCATTATCGATTACAATCGGTTCTATGTTCTTGTTTTTAAATGTATAATCTGTCGGAATTTTGATGCTGGATTTGAACAATTTATTTAGCAGATATTCGAATTCAACTGGATGTGTTCTATTCTTATTAGTCATTTCATTAAAAGCCATTGGTAGGTATAACAATGGATGTATCGAATAATTATCACCTAATTCTTCTATAGCAGTATTCCCTTGTAATGTAATGTTGTATGGCTTTGAAATACTTTCATAATTCAAAGTTGAAACGTTATATATTTCGTCATAAATCTCTTCATAGTGATCTAGAATGTCATTTTTATTGTTCTTAAATTTCACTCTTTCCTCATGAGCTTTATATTCAGTTGAATTCCTTTTAATTGTGAAATCACAACTGAGATCATCTGGCTTCACTTCTATACTAATAATACTTTGATCTACTGATGGAATCTTATTGTCTAGGAGAACCCATTGTGTCTTTTCCTGACCATCCATAAGCAAGCCAGATTCATTTATACAGTCGATGGGCAATCGCTTGTATGTCAAAAGTTTAGCTGTAGCATCCGTTAAAAATGGTTTATCTACATCAACACCAACAATCACGTAATTGGTGAAATGATCGAATGGATAATCCGTAGCAATTTTCCCATGATCACGCGTACTTAGAATAATTGGATTTGCTGGCACACCTGCCTCTAACAATAAGGCAATTAGAAATAAATTCAATTCTGCACTATTTCCGGATTTACTTGAATAAAATTCTTTAGCTGATTGGCTGGCATACTTAGCTTTTCTTCCATTGTATGCAAAATTAGTTTTTACATAATTAATAAGTTCTTGACTTCTTTTTGTAAGGTCACTACTTAATGTAATTTCACTACTCAATAATCGTTTTGCTATTTTTTTTGAATTTTTAATAAACTTCCCAAAATGATCATTCTTAAAAAGTGCATCTGTCAGCTTTGGCCATGTTGATAAAAACTCTTTACTTCCTCCTTGAGGATAATGTATTTTACTCAACTGAAGATCCAGTTGTATGATATAGTCATTTGCAGAATAGACATAACCTTCATCTTTGAATGCTGGTATGTGTTTTTTTACATAGGTGTGAATCATATCCTTGAATTGAAATCCGTTTCCAACTGTTCTTATTTGATCTGATAAAACAGAATTTTCGTAATCAAAATGTGCACTCCCTCTTAATAAAGAAACATATTCATAGACAGGTGTAAGACTAACTTGGTACTGACTGACGAGGGTCGGAATAGAGCTCTGAAAATACCAATCAGGTAAATTCACTAAAAAAGGTGTATCTAAAGTATACCTATACTCAATTATCGAACCCGATGTCACATTTGGAAATGCAAATTTTTTAGCTTGCCAATTATGCCTATGTTTTTCTTCGAAAATATCTTTTTTCTCAACGTCTTCCTTTTGTAATCTACCATCAACAAAATTGTATGTGGTAGCTTTAATGTCATACACTTTTTCACGATCGCTTCCATCTACATAAAAGGGAATTGAAATATCTCCTAAAGCATCTGCTTCCTTATCAAAAATTTTAACTCTTTTATGCCGAGTATGTCGAACGATAAATCCTTTGTTGGTACTCACAAATTTAGAATCTCCAGTATCAAAAAGGACGACAGCTTTGGCAGTGGAATCTTGTGGATAATTTTCCATTTCAATCTCTTTTGGTCCTATTTGACCAAATTTTTGTGGGGTGTACTGAGAAAAAATGACTTGATTCGTAATGAAAATCAATAGGATTGTTAAGTGTTTCATATCTGTAAAGCGTTTTTAAAATAGATGTCTGATCATGGTTGTCACCCTAAATATAATAATTCTCAAATTCTCCTGATTGACAACCTACCTCATTCGTTTATTTTACTTAGTTTTGCAGCTGGTGAGGACTGTGCGGCCAGCTCCTTCTGAACTCCCCCAGGGTGGAAACACAGCAAGGGTAGGAGGTTGAGCGGTTCGGCGCTGCTCTTCACCTTTTTTTTTCTCTCAATAAGATGTCTACAGCTTTCAGAATCACGCTATAAATAGTTTTAAATGAGATTTTTCATTGATACAGCATCTATCGATCAAATAAAAGAAGCAAAAGATTTAGGCATTCTAGACGGAGTCACAACAAATCCTTCTTTGATGGCTAAAGAAGGCATTACAGGTGAAGAAAACATCAACAATCACTACATCAAAATCTGCGAAATTGTAGAAGGAGATGTCAGTGCAGAAGTGATATCTACTGACTTTGAAGGCATCATCAAAGAAGGTCAACATTTGGCCTTACTTGCACCAAACATAGTGGTCAAAGTGCCGATGATCAAAGAGGGAATCAAAGCGATCCGCTGGTTTACCGACAACGGCATCAAAACAAATTGTACGTTGGTTTTCTCTGCTGGCCAAGCCATATTGGCAGCAAAAGCCGGGGCGACTTACATCTCTCCATTTTTGGGTAGAATCGACGACATCAACTGGGAAGGCATGGAACTCATCCGAGATATTGCAGAAATATATGCAATCCAAGGCTTTGAAACTGAAATATTGGCTGCCTCTATCCGTAACTCTAAGCACATCGTCCAAGCAGCCAGATCAGGTGCTGACATTTGCACTTGTCCGCTCAATTCAATTTTAGGCCTGTTAAAACATCCGTTGACTGATATAGGTTTGGCGAAGTTTTTAGCAGATTATGAGAAAGGAAATGCTTAGTCAATTCTAACACCAGATAAACATTAATGGCTACATACGATCTCAATGACCCAACTGATCTCGACATCATGAGAGGTCAATTCAATATGTATTCTGCTGATGACTGGCAAGAGTATATCGAAGAAGGAGAAGAACGGCAAATTGGATATAAGAACATTAATATATTAAAAACGGCACAACGAAAAGCAGGCATAGCTAAATATCTCAGTCCTAAAGTGATTCAATGGGTTTTGTCCCTAGTTGATCAATTGGATGCTGATGAGGAGGAATGAATTGGGGCGTTCGCGAGCTCACTTGTTGGGGCGTTCGCAAGCTCACTCGTTGGGTCGTTCGCAAGCTCACTCGTTGGGTCGTTCGCAGGCTCACTTGTTGGGGCGCTCGTGACCTCGCTTGTTAGGGCGTTCGCAAGCTCACTTGTTGGGTCGCTCGTGAACTCGCTTGTTGGGAGCTTTCGTTATAAATAATAAAAATCTGTTTGTAACCATAAATAAACCAACAAGGCGCCAGCCACCCCAACAAGGCGCCAGCCGCCCCAACAAGGCGCCAGCCGCCCCAACAAGGCGCCAGCCGCCCCAACAAGGCGTCAGCCGCCCCAACAAGGCGTCAGCCGCCCCAACAAGGCGTCAGCCGCCCCAACAAGGCGTCAGCCACCCCAACAAGGCGCCAGCCACCCCAACAAGGCGCCAGCCGCCCCAACAAGGCGTCAGCCGCCCCAACAAGTGAGCTTGCGAACGCCCCAACAACCCAATACCCCCAAATTCCTTACCTTGCAGCCATGGAATACAACACACTAAAAACACGTCTAGAAAACAATACTTTGACGCTGACATTGAGCCGTCCAGACAATCTTAATGCCTTCACTGTGGAAATGGCAAATGAGCTGATTGACTTTTTTGAAAAGGCAAATGATAATGATGACATTAGAGTAATTGTTGTCACAGGTGATGGGCGTGCATTTTGTGCTGGGATGGATTTGTCTATCGCAGGAAATGTATTTGGTCTTGATGAAGATTATCAGCCGACAATGGAAGACATGCATACGAAGCTTAATGATCCAGATCTTATTACTGGAGTAAGAGATACAGGAGGTAGGGTTAATTTAGCGATCTACAACTGTACAAAACCTGTTATTGCCGCGATCAATGGAGCTGCTGTAGGTATTGGTGCCACGATGACTTGTGCGATGGATATTCGCTTGGCTTCTGAGCACGCTAGGGTAGGCTTCGTTTTTAATAAAATTGGCATCACACCAGAAGCAGCATCAACATGGTTTTTGCCAAGGATAGTCGGTGTATCAACAGCTCTCGAATGGTGTTATACAGGTGACATTTTAAAACCAGATGTCTTGCATAATGCTGGGTTCGTGAAAGGCATTTATCCTGCCGAAAAACTGCTAGAAGAAGCTTATGCAATAGCAGCTAAAATTGTCAAACATAGCCCTGTAGCTATCGCATTAACAAGACAAATGATGTACCGCAATGCAGCTCAGGAGCATCCAGTGGAAGCACATAAAGTTGATTCCTTGGCTATTTATTATCAAAGCCTACAAGACGGTAAAGAAGGCGTCGCATCATTTTTGGAAAAAAGAGAACCGACATTCACGCAGAAGGCTTCAGAAATGCCTCCATTTTATCCGTGGTGGAAGGAAGCATAAAAACAGATCAATAATCTAAACATTGTTTGAGCAGATCAGTTAAACGAACAAAACAATTCTATGAGAAAAATATATCACCTCAGTAATTGTGGCACATGTCAGCGAATAATAAACGAAGTTGGCGATACGTCAGATTTCACATCAATAAACATTAAGGAAAAAAATATTTCTGAAAAAGACCTTGATTTTATAGCTGAAAAGCTAGGCGGATACGAAGCTGTTTTTAGCAAACGTGCCATGAAATATCGTTCGATGGGTCTTAATGAAATAAAATTAACAGAAGCCGATTACAAACGGTACATACTCGAAGAATATACGTTTTTAAAACGGCCAGTATTCATTGTGGATAAAGATGCATTTGCTGGCAACAGTAAAAAAGTCGTCGCTGCTATTAAAGAGCGTATTGCCCATGGATGATGCTACACAAATCATCAATTCCTTTAAGGCATTGCAAGATGACATATGCGCAGGTTTAGAAAAGCTTGATGGTGCTTCATTTAGGGAGGATCTTTGGGAGCGGCCAGGTGGAGGTGGAGGAAGAACCCGGATTATAATAGGCAATGTCATAGAAAAAGGCGGTGTTAACTTCTCAGCTGTAGAGGGTACGATGCCAGAAAATATTGCAGCTGCCTTAGGGTTGGGGAAAAATGAGTTTTTGGCTACTGGGGTATCTATCGTCTTGCACCCTGTCAACCCGTTTGTGCCAATCATACATATGAATGTGCGCTACTTCGAAACGAATACAGGTAAGTGGTGGTTTGGAGGAGGAATTGATCTTACACCACATTACATTATCGATGAAGATGCACAATTTTTTCATCAGCAATTAAAACGTGTTTGCGATAAGCACGA
>CALLFA010000207.1 GCA_937997635.1 uncultured Saprospiraceae bacterium
CAATTGAATCATGAATTACGATTGGCTCCCAATGTGACGGTGATTGAAGAGAAAGCGACTGTTGGGGTGAAGACTTGTTATGAGTTGATTGTTGGTTAGTTTTTTAGCTGTTTGCTTTTAGCTGCTAGCTGTTAGCTGTTATCGGCTAGCTTTTAGCTGTTAGCTGCTAGCTGTTAGTTTTTTAGCGTTAGTATTAGTGTTTAGCTTTAGCTTTTTATTTTTGGATTGGATTTTCTTTAGTTGTTAAGTATTTAAGGCTTTCAAGTTAAGCATGACAACTATAATGCTTTTAAGATGTGTAGCATACCTTGAACGATATTGTTTGTATTAACGAAAAATGGCACTTTGAATTATGATGTATGATTTCTATTTTAAAATTCCACACTAGCAACGAAGCGCACTCTAGCAGCAAAGCGACCTAGCAGCAAAGCGACCTAGTAGCAAAGCGACCTAGTAGCTAACAGCTAACAGCTAAACCCTAATTAAACACCCTAAACACCCCCGTCCGCTCTACTGTCTCCGATCTGTTTTCCATATCGATACGCACCAGATACGAAAACACGCTTGACTCTACAGCCCTTCCATTCAATTGGCCATCCCAGCCGAGAGTTTCAATGTCTCTCAGGTCGCTTGATGCTTCGTGGACGAGACTTCCCCATCGATCATAAATTCGTACTGACATGGTGCCTTGTACGCCTTCTTGTACTCTCGGGAAGAAAATATCATTTCGGATCGTTACATCATTAGAGAAATTATCTGATTGGGTTATTGCATTAGGGATGTATATGCTTGGTTCTGGGGTTGGGAAATAGGTAATGTCCGCCCTAAACTCGCAGCCAGTTTCCGTTGTCACAGTAACATCAAAAAATCTAAAGCCATCTGTCATGGTAAATTCTGGATTCAAACAATCCGTACAGCTCAATCCTTGACCTACCCACTCTATGCTCAATGGTGTGAAGTTGATGGCTAATGGAATGGTAACCAATTCACCAGGATTAGCAAAGGCTTCATCATCTAAGGCAATACGATTGCCACCTGCAAAGCTGCTGATGACGATCTCATCTCCATTGACCCGACATCCTCTCGCATCTTCAACGGATGGGAAGTACGTACCGATATCTAAACTGTTAAATACTCCAGATGGAGAGGCTTGATTATTGAGGAAAAATGTTAGTGGTGGTTCTCCGCCAACAACATTGGTAAAACTGATTTGTCCATCGGGTTGGTCTGGACAACCAGGAGCAATGACGTCGTTTTCAAATGAGATTGGATCTGCATCTAACAATTCTATGTCTTCTGGATCCGTCGTACAAGCATTTGCATCAGTAACTGTCACTTCATAGACGCCTTCTGGTAAGCCAGACAACAAGGCTACATCATCACCTGTATTCCAGTCATAAATATACGGGCCAGTTCCGCCAGTAACGTCAGCACGTACGCTACCATCTGAATCGCCATTACAAGTCGTCTGTGATACAAGGGCTATATCTAGAGTCAATGGTGCCGGAGAATCGATTGTAATCGTATCTCTGAGTCTAACATCGGCTCCATCTTGCGCAAGAACTTCATATTGACCTGGCATTAAATCAGTGACTGTTCCCATTAAAGTGTTCGGATCTATATTAATAGGAATTGGTCTGCTGACACCATCTGATATATTCCTAAAACTATATCCATACAGATCAAATTGTTCCATTGTAACTGTAATGGTAAATGCTCCATCAGTGGTATCATCACATAAGGTATTTGTAATGTCAGCACTGAAATCTGCAGGTGGTCTACAATCCTCCAAGAATATTACTATCTGTGCTGTATCTTCTCCGCAAGTGGCATTGTCAACGATATAATCGATCGTATACATTTGATCTGGCTGTAGATTTTCTGTTCTGAATACGTCATTCATCACTATCGCCGCATTAAATTCGAATCTGCTATTGCCTATCGTGGCAATTTCATCTCCTAGATCAATACTGTCTCTAAAACAAAGATTGCCTAAATCAACATCAGGACCCGCTTCTAAAAACTCGAGAGCTGTCACGATCACAGGAGATCTCATCACACTTGGACAACCAGAATCCATATCTATAGCTTCCGCATAAATAGTACGTGTACCTGTGATTCCAGCCATTTGAGGATTAAACGCATCCCTTCCAATCTGTTGGCCTCCGGTGAGATCATCAAACCATATGATTATTTCATTAGGCCCAGCGGTAGCAGTAATCAAACTCATGGTATCATTCTCACAAAACAGAAACGGATTATCAGACGTAATCACTGGAGAAGGAATGGGTGGACATCCAGTAAGCGTAAAACTGACAGGTATCATTCTGGTACAGCCTGATATCACAGATTCTAGAGTCAGATCAAAAGCATCCATCAATGGTATATCCATAATACGGAATGTATCATTAGATTCATCTAAGGTTATGCCCATCGGTACTGTAATCACTGTACCCGTGTTGACGCCAAACTCAATCCCAAATGTTCCTGCATCAATATCAAAATCAACCACATTGTAGAATGTGGTATCTGGATTATCGACGACTATATTAAATGTATCAATCGAAGTACAATTACCGTCGGTAATGGAGTACTCAATAGAGAAATTACCTGGTTCCATCGTAATGACTATTCCAGATGATGGGCTAATTCTCGCACTAGCAGGAGCGTCAATTAATCCGAAAGTTCCTCCTGGTTCAAATGCACCAATCGGTTCTATTGGCGTGCCATCACCCAAACAATTTGTCATGGAATACGGCACAAAAGCATCCGGTGCTTGATCTATATTGAGAGTTATGTCTAAGCTGTCGCTACCTGAACAACTGACGCCATCAGTAATCACAGCTTGAATGACACCTGACATTTGATTGGCAGGCAAGTCATACATAGATCCCATAGCCACTTGTTGACCATCCATCAACCATTCGACAAAGAATCCTGATGGTGGATCTGCAACGACTAATGTTGGGAATTCTTCATTTGTACAAATGGAAATAGTTGCTTGTGCTGCATCTATCAAAACGGGCGCGCTAGGCGGTGGTGTACAATCAACACATGAATCACTTGGAATAACTAACTGCCCTATTGTCTGGCAACCATCAGCTCCGATCGCTTCAAATTGGAACGATAGGCCAGCTGGCAAGCCAGAAATTATCCAACCAGTAGCAGCATCACCAGAGACAGTACCAAAACCACCAATCGAATTTATACTCACAGCATCTGGAGAATCGATCATAATCGTATAGCCACCAATTGATATATCGCACACAGGATTAAGGTTGCCTGGATTCAAAATATCAGGTCCGACATTTTCGGTAAGTTCTATTTGTATAAAGTCTCCGACACAATCGGCTGCCAAGAAAGCACGTACAAAATAAGTCCCAGGTGTCATTGGCTGGAAGGTGATTCCTGTAGCTACGGGAGCACCATTTGGATCTTCAAACCACTCAACCATATTAGCGGCATCTGTCATGACTTCCAGTTCTGGTGGAAGTGATCCAGCAACATTACTCAAGCAATATTCTATTTGGCGGACATTATTCGCATCAACTAGGTGCTGTGTCACTAAATCGTCTATGACTGGAGCAGTTGGACATTGATTCACATTCGGAAACTGAATCATGACATCTTCTGATACACATCCATTTGCTGTTTCGGACACTATCGTCAATGTTGTCCCAGGATCTATGTTTGATACACTAAATACACCATTAGCATCTGGTCCATTAATAACAGTCCCCGCTGGCAATACCTGTGGTACTCCATCTGTCTCAAATGATAACGTATATAGCCCGAGTGTCATATCTAAGCTCGAATCTATATTTGAAATGACAGGATTAGCAAAAAAGACAATAGAGTCTAAGCCTGCAGATTCAGTACCTGAACAAGCATTTCTTACGTAAATCGTATCAGCACCAGTGACAGTAAAATCACCGAGGTCAACGCCTAAAATTTCTAGAGTTGTGTTTCTATCTTCATATAGCGTTACAGAGCCAAGTGAAGATAAATTAACGGAGCCGTCGCCAACGCAAAATTCTCTTAGTCCCGCAGGAATCATTGGGTCAGGACAACTAGACATCATTTGTCCAGTAATAAATGTAACTTCTTCAGAGACACAACCATCGGCATTAGTTGCTGATATTGTTACCCTTATGTTTTGATTGATATCAGTGATTTCAAAACCACCAGAGCCATCAGGGACAATGGTCAAGGTAGAAGGGGTCACCATAGGTGTGCCGTCACTGGTAAATGTAAATGTTGTCAAACCCGTCATCGCATCTAGTACACTCGAAGTATCCGAAATAGTCGGTATTGGCAGTATAATGATGGAGTCGATCATTGCACTAACACATCCATCCATATCTACTGCTTCTACATAGAACGTATCTGGCATTGCAGGGTCGAAATCCGTTAAATCAGCAGGCGTAACCAACCCTGTACGGTCTCTGTTTTCATAAATCCTAACCATGCCAAGCGCACTGACATCCAGGCTTAAATCGGGTGCAAAACAAACACTTTGTATGGCAGCTGGGACAACAGGATCTGCAGGTAGTGTGGTGCAAGCAGACAGCGTCGGTACGATGATATCTACGACCAATGTACATCCGTTAGCATTTTCGACAGTAACCATCACTACTGATCCAGGGACTAATGCTGTCAGTTCCCAAATACCATCTGGGCGCAAATCAAGATTACCGGCTGTTTGATCGGATACCACATCTGATGTTGTGATCTCCAATGAATAGAGCATTGTTGATGTATTGAGCACAAACATGGTATCAGGAAGAGCAGGCACATCAAAAACTTCAAATGTCTGTGTCATTGTATCCACACACATATTTGCATTTTCAAAGGTACTGTACGTCACGACGTATTCACCTGGTTCAGCATTAAGCAATTCTCCTGTTGAGTTGAAGAATGTCGGTACTGGTGTGCCGTCTGTTCTTTCTATATCGAAATTCGTATTGAATGCTGGTGGGTTTGTATTAAAGTTATTTGGTTCGATGACATCACCAACGCAGAAAGTAGGATCGTAATCAAATGTTGCTGGCAAGGAAGCATTTTCGATGACGTTGATCGACACCAAACCAGACTCACAACCAATCATTGGATTTACAATCCTAACAAAGAATTGAGCAGTCTCTGTTGGCATGACAGATGGTGTTGTTATTGGCGTGCCTATAGGAGCACCAGTGACAGGCTCTACTGCATTGTACCATTCTATCACATCATCGGGACCGAGTCCGCTTGTGTCTATTTCTATTTCAACCATATCTCCTTCACAAAAGGTAAATGGAGATGGTGTACCAGTAACAAACATAGGTTCTGGACAATCAACGGTCGTGCACGTTTCTCCAGTACTGATCATAAACGGTATAATGCCACAATCACCGGGTGATTCTACATCAATTTCTACTGGTGTATTTAAAGGTACATTTTCAATCAAATAATCATTGCCGCTTACAAAAACGACTGATCCTGGTCTAGCTGATATTACCCTACCCTCTGTATTGACAGGTATGGTAACGGCATCTCCTGCAGCATTACATTGGGAGGCAGACACTGTAGGCATTGCAAGTGCGGGTATGTAAACCAAAGTAGAATCTGAAAAACTTGGGCAATTACCAGATACGTCATATCTGACCACGTACGTTTCGCCTACCGTTAAGTTTGTCAATAATCCTGTAGCTGGGTCAATACTGGCGCCACTTGGGTTGGATTCAAAAGAGAAAACACCTCCTGCTACATTCGGAATTGGTGGATCAATAGGATTTGCTTCGCATAAAGGTGGATAGAATACGCCTGGATCAAGATCTGGTATTTCAACAACACGAACTTCTGTACGTCTGATAGACCGACAATCCATTCCTGGTTCAACTTCCCATTGTTCTTCAGCATAATAAGTGCCTGGTCCTGGTGGTAAAAATGAATTTCCAATGGCCAACGGAGTACCTCCTGTAGCAACATCGTACCACAATACTTTTAAGGTGTCAGTCATTTCGCCAAGAGCTTCAGCAAGATCTATAATCGTTTCATTCAGCATCATTCTGTCAATAGAATCCGCTTCAACACGTGGTATTGGATCACATGTTGCAAAATTATAAAGCACTTGATTTCGCGCCAATATAACATCACTGGCAGCACCCGCACATGTACAATCTGTCACATCATCTGGAGCGCTAACAAATAGCTCAGCAGCACACATATCCGATGGATCAAATCTGGTAAAAATGGTTATATCTTGTCCCAATGGTATGCCACTAATTGTAAACTCCTCACCATCGCATGGCACAACTAGTGTCGCTGGACAAAGTTCACCAAAGCCACCTGCATCCCATGTAATGTCCGTACCAGTTGTTCTAAATGACACGTCCCATTGTGTTCGACCATTGATACAGGCGGACGTCAATTCAGATAATTCAGGCACATTTATAGCCTGGACATCTACCCTACTCATTGTGTTACATCTTGCGATCAAATATTGAATGGTGTATGTTGTACCAGGTACAGCGCCAAGTATCTCTCCTGTAACAGCGTCAATACTGGCGCCATCGGTTGGTTGTGGATTTAATGAAAATGATCCTCCTGCATTTGAAGGTACTGCAGCTACGGGACTATCAAAACAAAAATCTTGAGCAGTGAAAAATGGATCACCTACCACACTGTAGTCTATTGGTGGCGACATCGCGGATTCACAAGTCATTGGATTATTCAGATCAAAAAATGTTGCCGTATACAGAGCCACTTGAGTAGGCGTAAATTGTTCGCCATCAAACACTGGTCGGCCTAAGAAATCAAACCATCGCACACCATGTACAGTCGGATCAAAATCTGCATTTGTTGGTTGGAATACTGGACCTGAATTTTCATCACAATAAAAGCCACCCAAAATATCTATAATACTCGGCGGATTATCTGGCAAATTACATGTCATACTCGCTGAGCATTCCATTGGAGCTGTTATCGGAAACGATGTTGAAGGACATCCTGCTGCTCCTTCCAGTTCCAGTGTGACTTCTAACTCAGTATTAGCTACGAATGACACGGTAAATTCTCCAGCCATGGCATCAATCACTTCAATTCTTGAATTTTGATTACCTGTGGAACTTAGAGAAGGGACTTGTCCAGTACCAGCAAATTCTGGCACCGTAAAGCTAGCTCTGAATGTATCTTGGTCACAACCACTTGAGGTCAACATGGGTATCGCCGGTGAACCAGCTTGTAAAATCGAAGGTGCTGGATATGTTGTGGTGCAACCATCATCTGTCAATGACCCTACTCTGACAAATAACTCGCCTATACTTGTTTGCTCAAACGTAGCGCCTAGGTCTAAAGAATCACCATTGGTATCTAGCCATACATATTCTCCGTCAGCGTCCGGATTATTTATCGTTATAGTTACTGGAAGAGCATCACACGGATCTATCGCATCAAATGTAGGCGGATCTATAAATTGCGCCACAAATCTGAATGTTTGTACCGGACATGTCGGTGAAGTGGTTGCCGTTACTTCTACAAAATTTTGAACATCGGTTGTAAAGAAGACTCTAAACTGACCTGGAGATGGTCCATCCTCTATTCTGGCTGTTTGACCAGCTACTGGCACAATCTCAGGTGTCTGACCTGTTCCTGCCAATTCGCTCATGACAAAGAATGTACTGTATGTATTATCTGGTTGGCACTCGCCTACTGTCCCTGTCGGATCAGCAATTGTTGGACACGTTGGGTCTGGTGGGCACGTCACTCCAGCGGTAATGCTAAATACAGTAGCGTCACATCCTGGCACCAGTGATTCTAAGGTGATGTCTACAGAATTTTGCACATCAGTAGCAAATGAGATCGTAAATGTGGCATCCGTAGGATCAATAAGTTCTAATGTCCCAAAGCTAGCCATTGGCACTTGGGTAGTTCCCGCATATTCTGGGATGGTGAACGAAGCCCTAAATGTATCTTGTTCGATTGGATCACAACCAACTCCAAATGGAATTGGCTCTGCGACTTGACCAAAAAGGCTGACACCTGTTGGAAATTCAGCGGTACAATTTGCTGGATCAGCAAGCAATTCTACCCTAACGGTCAGTACTCCAAGCATTTGTTGTTCAAAACTTGTGGCACCTGGATCTAGTTCAGTACCATCCTCATCTAACCAAACATAATTAAAATCTGGATCAGGATTATCGATGGTTATCGTAGCTGGAAAATCTGCAGCTGTACACACTGGTGTAAACACAAACATCGGTGGTGTAATCATACAACCCGGATTTACCATACATGGCATATCCGCTGTAATCACAAAATCAGTATTGTCACAGCCAGTTGCACCCACTAATGAGACATCTACAAAGTCTTGGACATCAGTTGCAAATGACACTCTAAATTCTCCTGTGGCTGCATCGACAATGTCTAGCTTACCTATCTGTCCTGTGCCAAATGTAATGATCGGTGCTTGTGTCGTTCCAGCATATTCTGGAACAATAAACGATGCTCTAAATGTATCTTGA
>CALLFA010000208.1 GCA_937997635.1 uncultured Saprospiraceae bacterium
CAAATGGCGTCATTTCTGTAAATCCACGAGGGTTTGGAGGCAGACTTCAATATTCAATAGATGGGAATGCATTTACTGACGAACGAATCATATCTGAAATAGAAAATGAAAGTTATCAATTGTTAGTCCGAGATGTCACGACTGCAGACTCAGATTTCAATGTATGTCTGTTCGATACCACGATAGTCGTGGGTCAAGAGCCATGTCCAATCTATATTCCAAATAGCTTTTTTCGAGGCCAGGACATGAATGGTTTATTTAGTATATCACCTCATCCAGAATTTGCTGGTGTCATTAGATCCTTAACCATTTATGATCGATGGGGTTCTCCGATATTCAAAACCGAAGATCAAGACATGATTATAGAAGGCTGGAATGGCACATCTAATTCGGGTGAAGCACTGAATGCAGGGGTCTATGGCTATAGAGTTGATGTCAGTTACCAGAACGGAGAAGAAATGAGTTATGTGGGGGATGTGACAATTTTTTAAGTAAGTCTTGATGCAAGATGCCTTCAAGGGCTTGAGCGCGTCGCTGAAGGCGTCTCACCTCAGCAAAGACAAATACTAATTTTCTTTGGTATAAGCATTCGCCTCTATAAATGCCGTCGGATCTAAATACCCATTTTTATTCTCATGATAACCATGTCCTAAGCCTAGTGTCACATCGTCTCTCAATTCGAAATGTAGGTGAGCTAGATATTGACCATTAGCATTGCCTATTGTACCAATTCTTCCTCCAGTCGGAACCATTGTGTTTTCAGCAATATTTATTTCGTCACAATGGGCGTATAGCGTTTCATAATATTTGCCCTTGTATTTGTGCACTATCCGAATGACATTTCCCCAAGTGTCTATGCCTGTATCTCTTGCATAAAACACATAGCCACTGGCACTTGCATAAATAGGGTCACCAAGATCCGTATCTCCACCACCGACACCATTCCAATCATCACCGAGGTGGTTGTCTATATCAAATTTCTTGGCATTGTAATAGCCACCATAAGAAGTATCACCAATGGGAAAAACAAAACCAGTAGATTCATACTGGGGGTATTGCTCAAATACAGTGTCGTAAACAGAAATATCCTTTTGGCTGAACAGTGCTGAGGTAAATGTGCACAATAAAAAACAACTTATCATTAGACTGTATACTACACTTTGCTTAAAATTTCGACACATATTTTCATCAATTGAGGATTGCAAAAGTAAAAGCTTACTGATTATTTATGGCATCTCCTTTTAACAAATACATCTGTTTAATTGCATTTTAACATAAGTAACCAGGGTTTATTGTCGTTGATTCATATTGAGTCCATCACCTACTTTTGCTTTTGTTCAAATAGTAGCTCTGCCGCGACTCAATGCGCTTCTTTTTTTGCTTTATTACCTAATTAGAATGGTTTACATGGAGCAATGCTAAGATTAGCCTACCTGTCTTACCACGCTAAATATCCAAAAAGAACTAGCTTTACAGTCACATGCAAATCATCACATCACATACCGATATCAGTCAAATTGACTTCCCTGCCGGAGCCGCTATTCTCATTGATAAACCAAAAGAATGGACATCCTTTGATGTGGTTGCTAAAGTTCGCAATACGCTTGGAAAAAGATTAGGTATCAGAAAATTCAAAGTTGGTCATGCGGGAACTTTAGACCCTTTGGCTACTGGGCTGTTGATCGTGTGCACAGGTAAAGGCACAAAAAAGATAGAAAGCTTTCAGGCCTTGGAGAAAGGCTATATGGCAACAATCAAACTTGGCGCTGTTACCAAGACTTATGATGCAGAAGCTGAAGAAGAAGATGTTGTGAACGCTTCTCACGTCACTCAAGAAGAAATAGAACATGTCATTCAGCGGTTTATCGGACCCATTAATCAGTTGCCACCCATCTATTCTGCAATTAAAGTGAAAGGTAAGGCACTCTATAAGTACGCCAGAAAAGGGGAGACTGTAGAGTTGAAGCCTAGACCAGTTACCATTCACGATATGACTATTGACGAATATGTCTATCCACATATAAAAGCAACGGTCACATGTAGTAAAGGGACCTATATTCGGTCTCTGGCTCACGATCTGGGCCAAGCATTGGGATGTGGAGGATATTTGTCTGATCTGATCCGTACCAGCATTGGTGTTCATTCTCTGACAGATGCTGTATCTTTACCCGTTTTAATTCAACAATTGACAGACGAATCAGCGTCTGAAGATCGTTAAAATCGCAGATGTCTCTACACTTAGATACAGTATCAAAATATTATGGGAGTCAAGCCGCAGTTGACGATGTCAGTTTCGAAGCTTCATCGGGTCAAATCATTGGCTTACTTGGGCCTAATGGTGCAGGTAAGTCAACGACCATGAAGATGATATGTGGCTATGTCAATCCAGATGAAGGATCAGTATCCATATTGGGACAAGAGACTCCTGAAAAGAAAACGGATATACGAAAACACATTGGATATCTTCCAGAGAGCAATCCGTTGTATGAAGACATGTACATCAAAGAATTTCTACGGTTTGCCTGCCGGGTCCACAAATTGAATAACTGGAAGTCTAGGGTGGAAAAAGTTATAGAGATGACTGGCTTAGGTTTGGAACAACATAAGCTCATCAACCAATTGTCAAAAGGTTATCGACAGCGTGTTGGTATTGCTCAAGCTATTTTGCATGATCCAGAAATATTAATATTGGATGAACCCATCTCTGGATTGGATCCCAATCAATTGGTAGAAATCAGGTCATTAATAAAAGCTTTGGGAAAAGAAAAGACGGTTATTTTTTCTTCACATATTTTACAGGAAGTGGAACAAATTTGTGATCGTCTCCTTGTATTGAATCATGGGCGGTTGGTGATGGATGGTAGTGTGGAGGAATTCTATAAATCGACTTCTGGTAAAGCACAAGTATTTGTTAGCTTCGATAAAGCAATTGATCCAAGTGTTGTCCTAGCAGCAGGTGATGAATTGTTGAAGGAGTCGACAACATCTTTTGCCTTGCTCACGAAAAATCCAACTCGAATTAAACAAGAATTATTTGACTTCGCAGTTAGTCAATCTGTCCGTATTTCTGAATTGACAGAAAAGGCTTCGTCTGTAGAAGATGTATTTAAAGAATTGACAAATAAGGTAGAATGAGAGCAATCTTCCTAAAAGACCTTGGTTCATTTTTTAGTTCGTTGATCGGCTACATTGTTTTGATCGGGTTTTTGCTGATTTTAGGTTTAATCACTTGGGTCTTTCCAGATTCAAGTATTCTAGAAAATCCTTATGCGCAATTAGATCCCTTATTTTCCATTGCGCCATTGATTTTTATGTTTTTAATTCCAGCATTAACCATGCGAAGTTTTGCGGAGGAATTTAATGGAGGGACAATTGAATTATTATTTACCAAGCCAATTTCGGATTTCAAATTAGTAGTGGCCAAATATTTAGCATATTTGTCGATTGTCATACTTGCACTCATACCAACATTCATATATTACTATAGTGTGTATCAACTTGGATCGCCAAAAGGGAATCTCGATTCAGGTGCCATTATAGGCTCCTACATAGGCTTGTTTTTATTAGCTGCAGTGTATGTTGCTATTGGTGTTTTTTCTTCTGCTTTAACAAAGAATCAAATTTCTGCATTTGTGGTCGGTTGTTTTTTGTGTTTTTTCTTTACTTGGTTTTTTGATTTTGTGAGCACACTTCCCATGTTTTATGGTAGTCTGGATGACTTAATTGAGCGATTGGGTATTTATTATCATTATAGTGCGTTAAGCAAAGGACTCATCACTTGGAAAGATGTTATTTACTTTTTAAGTATCACGATATATTTTATTGCATTAACCCTGCAAGTACTTAAATCTAAGCGAGTATGAAGTGGGGCATACATATTGGCTACTTTTTAATCTTAACAGTAATTTTGATACTGGTAAATGCGATTGCCAATCAATGGAATGGTCATGTCGATTTGACTGATGATAAACGTTTTTCTTTAACCCAACCCACAAAAGATTTGCTCACTGAATTAAGGGAGCCAATTTACGTTGTAATATTTTTAGAGGGAGAATTTCCAGCAGGATTTACACGATTGCAAAACAGCACAATTGATTTATTGGAAAGATATCAATCCTATGCTCCCCAGATTATTTATGAATTTGTAAATCCATCAGAAGGTTCTTTAGAAGATATAAATGCAAGACGTCAAGAATTGAGCAAGGATGGTATTTTGCCGTTGACATTGTCCATTGGTGAAGGAGATCAACTAACACGTAAAATTATATATCCATATGCTATTTTTAGTCTTGGGTCACGACAAGTTATCGTCAATTTATTGGAAAAAGACGTTCCTGGTATTCCAGAAGAAGTTGTCTTAAATAATTCTGTCAGTTTATTGGAATACAAATTTTCAAATGCGATACAAAAATTGACATTAGATAAAAAGCAAAATATTGTATTTACTGAAGGACATGGAGAATTAGAAAGACGTCAAACAGCTCGCTTTGAGACCTTGCTGAGACAATACTACAACACTGGCCGAATGAATCTGGACAGCACCTATTGGATTAATCCTGAAATTGATTTGGTCGTTGTAGCAAAGCCAAGAACTGCCTTTGACCAACGTGATCAATTTCTCTTGGACCAGTACATTATGAATGGCGGGAGTGTGATGTGGTTGATTGATCAGATGAATGTGAATGTGGATAGCATTGGCAGGAATCAACTGTATATTCCAACTGTATACGAAAGTGGTCTCGAAGATTTATGGTTTAAATATGGGTTTCGCATTCAACCTAATTTGGTGTTAGATTTGGAGTCAAGTCGTATTCCACAAGTCGTAGGGACAGCAGGTGGCGAACCTCAATATGAATTATTTAAATGGCCTTATCATGTCTTGTCATTTCCATTGACGAACCATCCAATTGCTAAAAATCTAGGAAGAGTTAATTTACTTTTTCCCTCTACAATTGACACAATTAAAACGCCAACACCAGTAGAAAAACACATACTGTTACAAAGTTCGCCTTATACGAGATATCAATTGTCTCCTGTAAGGTTAACTTTTCAAATATTACAAGAAGACTTACGAGCCGAATTATTCAATAAAGAACCACAACCGCTTGCCGTCTTATTAGAAGGTGAATTCGAATCTGCATTTAAAAATAGGGTAGGACAAGATATGCTTAGTGTATTGCAAGATATAGGTGTGCCTTTTAAAGAAAAAAGTTTGCGAACTCAACAATTGGTTGTCTCTGATGGCGATATTGCCAATAATGTTTTAAATGTAAAAGAACAATCATTCTACCCTTTAGGATATAATAAGTTTGAAGGCAAGACATATAGTGCAAATGAAACGTTTCTATTAAATGCTGTCGAATATATGTTGGATGAAAAAGCTATTTTAACTGCAAGATCAAAAGAAGTCAAATTGAGACTGTTGGATACAATCAAAGCAAGAGGGGAGCGTACAACATGGAGAGCCATTAATATTGGTCTTCCGATTGTATTGTTATTGTTGTTTGGTGTGTTGTATCGAGTGATTCGTAGACGAAAATATGGAGCCGTATGAAAAGATTATTAATCTTGTTGGGAGTGGCAATGCTGTTAGGTTTAGTTTATTTTTTTACCAGTACAACTAAAGACAAACCTGCATTGGTCGCAGATAAATTTAGAATAAAAGACACTAAGCAGATTCATCGAATAGAAATAGCGTTTGACAAATTTGAAAATATGACTTTCAATAGATCTGGAGATGATTGGCTGTTGCAACGAAACCATAAAGCCAGAGCAAATGCCATGCAGAATTTATTGGAAGTGTTTGAGCTTCTTCAAATCAAATACATTCCACAAGAAGCGGCTAGAAAGAACATTGAGCGAGATATGAAGAAGATAGGGATTGATGCCAAGGCTTATGATAAGAATGGTGACTTGTTGAAACATTACATCATCGGGAGCAGTACAGCTGATGAACGCGGCACTTTAGTGAAATTAGCAGGTGAGAAACAAGCATATGTCACGCATTTACCGACATTGGAAGGAAGCGTAAGAGGACGATTTATTTTGCGTTATGATGAGTGGCGAGACAGAAGCGTTTTCGGAGAGTTGAAAGCAGAAATTGAAAAAGTCGAAGTGAAGTATCCTCGACAGCAAGGGGAATCATTCCGCATTGATGGGGATGAAGTGATCTCATTATCTACAAATCAACGAGTAAAATCAAAAGCAAAGATTGAGCACTATTTAGATGGATTTTCATCAGTCATTGCAGAGGCATATGAGAATTCTAATACACATCAAGATTCCATTAGACAACTGTTGCCATTCTGTTTAATCACTATAGAATTATCAGATGGCGAACAACGAAAACTAAATTTATATCCTGTAGAGAATTATGTTGAACAATCTTTGGTTACATTGTCAGACACCCCTCGGATAAACCGTTATTTCGGTGATACCAGCTTTGGTGACTTTCTGTTATTACAACAGCGAATTGTTGGTAGATTGTTGCGAGGGTTTTCCTATTTTGCAGAAGAATGAGAATTAAAGTTACAGTCATTATTGTCATTGTATTCAGTTTGAGCTTCATTGCTTTTACGGTTTCTCCATTTTGGGGCTTTTATGCACATAAAGAAATCAATCGTTTAGCAGTATTTACTTTACCTGCTGATATGATGCCAGTGTTTAAAAAGAACATTGAGTTTATAACGGCACAGTCTATTGGCCCAGATATGCGTCGGTTTGCTTCAGCTAACGAGGGTATTCGTCACTACATAGATATCGATCACTGGGGAGAAACACCGTTTGAAGATGTTCCACATTCTTGGTCGGAAGCTATTTTGAAATTCGCGGACTATTATGTGCTGACGGATACTGATACTACCTTAGTTCGTGGCCTAGACCATGAATCTTTGCCAAAGACACTCGTCATTGAAAATGTGGAGAATATAGATGTCGAAAAATTACTCCCTGCGTTCAGAGATAAGTTTTCCAGAGACCTATATGGTAAACGTTGGGAAATGCCCCTTTACAGTGTAGGAGTGACAACATCACTTGTTGATTTTGGACTTCCGTCTAATGTGTTAAACGATCCTGGAACAAAAGTCCAAATTGTAGATCGTTTTTCTTCCTTTGGGATTACCCCGTATAACATATCCTTTGTGCACCAACAGCTGACGCGAGCATTCGAAAATCACGATCTGAAAAGAATCTTGAGACATGCTGCTGATATTGGACACTATATAGCTGATGCCCATGTGCCTTTACACACATCAGAAAATTATAATGGACAATTAACCAATCAAAAAGGCATTCATGCATTTTGGGAAACGCGATTACCTGAACTGTTTGCAGAAGATGAGTATAATTATTTTGTCGGTCGAGCCGAATTTATAGAAAATGTGCCAGAGTATATCTGGGATGTATTAGAAGATACGCACAGTAACTTAGAACAAGTATTGGCAATAGAACGAAAACTGACAGAGACATTCCCATCTGATTTACAATTTTGTTTTGAAGAAAGAAATAGTCGAACAGTCCGCACGCAATGTCGAGAATTCTCTAGGGCCTACCACGATGAGATGGACGGTATGGTTGAAGCGCAAATGAGAAAAGCCATTCAGTCTATTGGCAGTATGTGGATGAGTGCGTGGATTTTAGCTGGTGAACCTGACATGAAGCAAATTGCATACGAATATACTTTGAGTGATGAAGAAAGAGAAGCTTTACAAGAGTTGAGGAATAAAACTCGGGAGGGCATAATAAAAGGAAGAGACCACGTGAATTAATGGAAAAGGGCAATCAAAAATCTGGCATCGGTTTGATGATTCGAGGGCTAGCAATGGGAATTGCTGAGGTAATTCCAGGAGTGTCAGGTGGGACAATCGCTTTCATTACGGGCATATACGCAAATTTGTTAAACAGCATTAAATCGGTCAATTTTAATTTAATAAAATTATTGTCGAAAGGGGAAATAGCGTCTGTATGGAAACAAGTGAACGGCCGGTTTTTATTGTTTTTACTACTAGGTATGGGCATAGGCGTGATTTTCGGCGTATTTTTTATTACGCATGTATTGGAAACATCCCCTGAGCCACTATGGGGATTTTTCTTTGGATTGGTTTTGGCGTCTGTGGGGTATATGTGGACACAGATTACTTCATTTAAAGCAAGATATATTGCCTTATTTATTTTAGGTGCCATGCTCTCTTATGCAGTTACCACACTTACTCCGGCTGGAGGAAATACTTCATTGCCATTTGTGTTTTTTAGCGGCGCGTTTGCAATATCAGCATTAATCCTTCCGGGTATTTCAGGCAGTTTTATTTTGTTATTGCTTGGGATGTACGGGATTATTATTCCAGAAATAAAAACTGTGCTTGCAAATCCAAATAGTGAAAGTCTTATATTGGTTAGTGTATTTGCATTGGGTTGTCTCACAGGCTTGCTAAGTTTTTCAAGGGTATTGTCCTACACATTTAAGCATTATGCTGATTCCACATTAGCTGCTCTTACGGGAATTATGCTAGGGTCATTGCCTAAAATTTGGCCATGGAGAAATCCATCACTATTGTTAGATAAAGAAACAGGTGAAAACTTTGTCCCCGATCTCAATTCATTTCAATTTTCAGATTTAGAAAACGCTAAACTTTTAGACGAGATTAATGTACTCCCTGCTGGGTATTTTTCAGAACCCAGAGTTTTAGTTACTGCAACTGCTTTTAGTATAGGTCTGTTATTAATTTATGGAGCATATCGATTACAGAAAACCGAAGTTGGAAACTAACTATTTCTTTTTGTTTAAACATTATCAGCAAGCAGCATGAGTCCAGAACAAGTCATTCAAAAACAAGTAGAAGCATACAATTCTCGTGACATCAGAACATTTGCTGCTTGTCATCATCCGAATGTTGAATTATTCACTTTTCCAGAAACGAAGCCTTTTGCCACTGGTCAGGAAAGAATTAAAGAAATCTATTCTGATGTATTTGACTCTTCTCCAGAGCTGAATGCAGAGATTCTAAATCGGATGTGTTTTGGCAATACAGTCATCGATCATGAAATTGTCACAGGTCGAAAGGGTGTAGAAAAACTTGAGCTCATTGCTATTTATCAGGTGTTGGATGAACAGATTATTTCTGCTCGGTTTGTCCGGCAATGAAGTTGGGCTTTAATAAATTGAATAAGGCAACTTAGAAAGTAATTCGCCCATATAAATTACTTAGGGTTAATACTCAATAAATACATGTAAAGAAGTAAAGCTATTTTTTAATGTACGGTCATAATGATTTCGAATTTTCTATTAACACGTCTCCTTGAACTTGGATTAAAGGTGTTGCTTTATCAAAGAACGTGACCATCCTAGAAGAAATTTTATCAGATAAATGTTCAGGTATATCGTGACCCAATTCATCTATAAAAAGAGTCTCAGCATGTGATATTAATTCTGCCGTTTTTTGGCCATGAGCAAAATTGACCAATGGATCGCTCTTACCATGTACGACTAATGTCGGTGTATCCACATCTTTTAACCTGTCATATCTGGAGCCTGAAACCTGTATGGCAGCTTCGTGATGCTTACCTGCGTTGGGATTTATACCATTTCGTTTTTCAATTTCATATCTTGCTTTAAGGACAGTATTGATGTTATTCAATTCATATTTTCCCTTAAATATATTGGAAGCCGTTAGGTTGAATTTGTATGTTGTTTCTAGAGAATTGCTTAACGAGTATTTGATTGTGTAGCGACCAATCGCTTTCATTACATCAGGCCATATGCCAGGTAAATCTTTGTCGTCAAAGTATGCTGTTGATGACATTGAAGTCAAGCTGAGTGTTTGTTCTGGATGTTCAATTGCAAATGTCTGTGCAACCTTCCCTCCCATAGACATGCCTACGATGTGTGCCTTATCAATGTTCTCATTATCCAAAATGGCCTTTGTATCATCAGCTAAGTCAGATAGTGTATACGGCTCACTCTCATCCCAATCTTCCAACCAAGTTGACTTGCCGACATCTCTATGATCAAATCTTATGACATCATATCCCTGTTCTAAAAATGGCTGGTAAAAATATTCTGGCCATTGAATAGATGTCGATCCATAGCCCATGATCAATATAATGGTGCCTTTCTTTTCTTCCTTGGCACTATTTATTTCGTACCATAACTTTACGTCACCATTAGAAGCATACTTGGCTTCCCCATTGTAATAGTTTGGTAAGTCCATCGCTTTAGCTTGTTCAATTATCTCATCCGCATTGGAGGGGATATCAGGTGCCAGTGCAATATACGAGTAACCTAAAATGCAAATTGTCAAGAAAATCACGAGTAAAACCAGTAAAAACTTCTTCATGGAATTTATTGATGTAATGTATAAAGATAATATTGAGCTTGCTTACTTTGGAATCATGTCTAGAATATTTTTGCCGTTTGTTCTTAGTGAGACAATTCTGGCTTGACCAGCATGAACATAGACTTCTCCGTAAAGAGTAGCTGTGGTATCACGCATTAATTCTCTCACTTTATCCTCTACCTCTGTAATATCTAATTCATTCATATAATATCTGTTGAATGGATAATTAACTTGTAAAGACGGCTTTTTGAGTTTGTTCACAGGGCCATAATAATCACAATACACAGAAGCTTTCACATAGTCTGTTCCTTTGAGGTTTGTATCATATTCTACTGATTGGATCTCAGCAAAGCCTGCATTATCTTTTTTTAAATAGACGAAAGCTTCATGATGCCCAATATTGATGCAGGTATCTATAGAGAAATTATCTGCATCAAACGCGAGAGTCATGTATTTTCCACGAAACGGATCATTGGGGTCTATCGGTTTTAATTTGAAAAGAAAAGTTGAACCATTATTGATCACATTTTCGCTGTCCACAATCATCTTGGCAGCAACAAATAATTGTATGATTGCCAATAATGCAAAAAGAGGTATTGTCCATCTAGCCGACGTCATTATTTCTTTTTTTAATGATTAAATAATTAGCAGCAAAAAAGGCTATCCCAAGTCCAATGAAAATTATTCCTCTAGCAATAAATGGGATGGATACATCAAAGAAACGGGCTATAATTAAGACACTTAAGACCAGCATCCCAATATTCAAAATGCGCAAATCCTCTTTGGTAACGCCTTGCATTAATAAATACAGTGCGATCAGTAAGACCAGAATGTTTGTCCCAATAATGGAAATTCCCGGACTATAATCATGTAAAGCATAAAGGAAAAAGAATAGGAGAGGAGAGACAGCAACAATGTTTTTGGAATGAATCAATTTCTTATTCCATGTATATACCAATACTGCTAAATATAAAATACCTAGAATGGTCCAGAGAATTAGGCCTGGTGACATGCCAGACCCAGTAAAAGATTCACTCATTAATTCGCCCCAAAATGTTGAAAAACTGCCAAAAATATAAAAGCCAATTAAGCCAATAAATCCAATGCAGATGAAGGGGTTTTTTATTAATGAATATTCTTGTTCTCTGAAGAGCAATCCGATTAAATACAATATGCCAAAGTAGCTGACATAACATAAAAACACTGCTGGTGTTGAATCATCTGAAGCCACACTAGCAATGAGAACTGTTATTGAAAACAAATATCCCCACAGTATAAATGTGAACATATTCTTTGAGTCAATGTCTTTATACAACAGCCATACTGCCGGAAGTAAAGACGGCATCAATAACCAATAATATATAGGAATTTCTCTACGATAATTAAATCCTACTTCCGTACCATAATTAAATAATCCCATGATGCAAAAGAGAAGAACAGCTCTCGACTTTAGAATATATACTAGGGGTATTGTCAACAACATCCAGGTCAATACGAACGATTCTATGTCACCAACTATATGATATATTTGGCTGATTAATGCGATGCTTGCTCCTACGGAGAAAAACAAAGCTGTGGCAGTAGCTTCTCGCCAAACAAGGCTGTCAGGTTTTTTAAACAAGGTATAAAATACCAAAGCCTGAGAGACAAGTAATGGCAAAAAGGCTAGCCCTGTTTTTATCGATGTTGATAGTTGATCCCAATTGTGCGCAAAAATTAAAATAATGCCAACTCCTATTAACAGTGCACCAACTATCGCAAAAATGAGTAATAGTGTATTGGGTTTACCTTTATATTTTTGTTCGTAAAATTCCTCTATCGAAGCCGCAGTAGCTTCGTCTAAAATTTGCTGATCAATTAATTCATCTAAATTGACTCTCACAACTTAGCATTTTTTGTCATTGTCTTTTCTTCACTCTTAGTATAGTATACAGCACCCATATAAAATGAAAAAACAATCAGTAGATACACATTAAAAGCAAATAATATACTAGGATGAAATCGAATGTCAAATACTGCAAGTATGACAGAAAGTATAAGTATATCTATCGGTATGCCAAACGCTATGAGCCATTTTTTATCTCCGGATTTAAATTCTTTATATAAAATAAGAATAGCAGCTAGTATGAAAAATGAATACATCAAGTTGACAGCAATAGAAATGTATGCTTGTTGGATGTCTAATCCATGGTCCCTCATACCTGTAAGAATCAATACAGCTGATGTACACAGGACTGTGAGTAATGAGCTTACCTTAATGATATTTTCCATTAGCATGCATTTGATTTGTCATTGCTCAATTCCCAGAAAGTATCTTCCTTGTCTTCATCTTCTCTGTCCAAACATGGGAAATCTTTTTCAATAAGGACATGAAGTGACTCAGTATCGTTTAGTTTGATGTGTCCTTCAATTCCTACCTCTTGCGATTCTATCCATTGTGTTGCCCTTGATTTAGGTACTGATATGACAAGTTGTCCTTGTTCAAAGTTTGCATCGATTGATTCAGAGCTTGTTATTGATAAAGCATATGAAAAGCTAACTTGACTAGGGAACATGACTTTATCACGCAACTTTTTCTTCTCCTGCAGTTCCGCTAAGTCAGACTTTCGCAAGCGTAAGCGAATACTATTTGTTGTCATTCTGATTTTCATGTGTGCCTAATTTCGCCAAAATATAGCTGATAAGTGTATTTGTGGGTAAAAATCTGATTTGGGACGGCTGCCGCCTGCAAGAACGCAATGCAAGTCGCTGAAGGCTTCCAGCCTCAGCAAAAGGAGGAGGAAGCAAAAAGGCTCACTCTGCTTTTCTTGAGGCGGGACGCCTACAAAGACGCAGAACTTGAACTTGACACTTGTACTTGAGACTTGAACTTGCACTTGATCTTAGCCTTCTACCCAATCTGCGCCCGAGTATTCCTAAAAAACGTACCCCATGTTCCTAGATTTGGATCTGGCTCTTGTTGATTTGCCATCCGTTTCATTTGATCTGCATACCAATAGACATCAAGAACTGCAATACCATCAATGAGCTTGCTTCCGGTAGTCAACACTTCTGACGGTAATTTTTCTATTTCTCCCGAAATGAGTTGATTAGGTAAATCTGGGTATGTCGCAAAAGGTCTTGCTATTCCGATGAGGTCAAGCTCTCCGTTTTCAAGTGCCTGAACCATCGCCGATTTTGTGCGGAATCCGCCAGTCAGCATTAAAGGTGTATCCGTTACTTGTCTAGCTTTTACAATGAAATCAAGGAAAAAGGCTTCTCGGTCTTTGGTGCTTTGTTTTTTCTCAAGTCCCACCATAACTGGATTTTCATAAGTGCCTCCTGATATTTCAATGAGATCAATACCTACTTCACTTAACATTGTAATCACTTTCAAGGAATCATCCTCTGTAAATCCTCCTCGTTGAAAATCTGCGGAGTTGATCTTTACACCAATTGGAAAATCTGAACCGACTTGTTTTCTTATTTCAGCGTAGACTGACATCAATAATCTCGAACGATTTTCAATGGTGCCTCCCCATTTATCGGTTCGTTTATTGACATGAGGAGATAAAAATTGACTCAACAAATAGCCATGAGCACTATGGATCTGTATGCCAGTAAAGCCTGCTTCTTTGGCTAAAGCAGCAGCATTGCCAAATCGATGTATGATGTCTAAAACACCTTCTTCAGTTAAAGCTTTAGGCTTTTTGAAAATGGCTTTCATGAATGGTAGCTGTACATCAGAAGCACTTACTATCCGTTTGCTGACGTGTCCTCTTGCTTGTCTTCCAGGATGGTTAAGTTGAACCCATAATTCTGTGTTGTTTTCTTTTCCAGCTTCAGCAAATCCTTTCCAAGCTTCTAGATTGGTGTTGTCTTCTAGGACAGTATTCCGACCCTCTTCTTTTGAACGGCTGTCAATCATGATATTTCCCGTAATGTTTAAGCCAACGCCACCGTTAGCCCACCTGCGATAGAGGTGTGCAAACCCTTCACCAGGTACGCCTTTTTTACTAGCCATATATTCTGACATCGCAGATTTTGCTATCCTGTTTTTTATAGTTCGACCACATGGTAATGTCAATGATTTATTCAGCATTTTAATTGTTATTTGTTTAATTTGTAGATAATGGGGTTAAATGCTTTTGAAGCAACGACCACTTTCTCACCAATAACTAATTCTTCGACTTCAGTTTTTTGCGCGATGACTTTGATTGGATTGTTTTGAATTAGGACAGTGACAATATAAAGAAATCCCTGCTGTTGAATGTTGATGACTTCTCCAGTAAATTTAAATTTGCCACTCAGTTCTTTTTGCATAAAGACATCTACAGGATTACCAGATCCAATACTATTACCATTATCTAATTTAAGGACTCTATCTGCCAATTTCACGATTTCGCTTATGTCATGACTAATCATAATTGTCGTTAATTCCAATGAATGGTGGAATTCGGCAATGTGATTTTGTAATGCCAATCGCGTGCTCGTATCTAAAGCAGATAAGGGTTCGTCCAGCAGCAAGATATCTGGTTCTTGCGCCATCGCTCTTGCTAATGCTACTCTTTGTTTTTGACCACCCGACAAGGATGTAGGCCGTTTGTCTGCCAACTCATTAAGCTGCATCTGTTTGATCAAATCGTTTGCTAAAGATGGTGTGCCATTTGGCTTTGAGGCAAATTGAATATTCTCCCTGACAGTCATATTTGGAAATAGTGCATAATCTTGAAACATGTACGCAACATTTCGCTCTTGTAGTGGCAGAGTCTTGGAGTCGTTGTGCCAGTAGTTGCCATTTACTTTAATGAACCCTTCATCTGGTTTCATTAATCCTGCCAACAGTTGTAAGGTAGACGTTTTTCCTGCTCCTGAAGGGCCGTATAAAGCGATAAATTCACCTTTATCGAAAACCTCATTCAAGTTTAAGGTCATTGTACCATCAGGGCTTTGAAGGTTCTTTTTAATGTTCATTTCAATCATAATAACCCACTGTTTTTAGTTTTACGATTGAGTACATACACAGACAATAATATGATAAATGCAATAACAAATAGAATAAGTGAATACCGATTAGCTGCAGCATAATTCATTGATTCTACTTCATCATAAATGGCAATGGAGGCGACTTTAGTTTTGCCTGGAATATTGCCACCGATCATTAAGACCACACCAAATTCTCCTATCGTATGAGCAAAGGATAAAATTATTCCTGACAACAATGAAGTGCGAATATTGGGAAGCAACACTTTAGATAATGTTCGCCATTTTCCATGTCCCATCAGATAAGATGCATTTGATAAGGAATCAGGTAAATTGGACAATCCAGATAGGATAGGGTGAACCATGAATGGCAGGCTATAAATCATGGATGCCAAGACTAATCCAGAAAATGAGAATACTAATGTCAAGCCAAATGTACTATCCAACCACGAACCAAATGCATTACCAGGACTGAATGCTATGAGGAAGTAAAAGCCTAATACTGTGGGAGGCAGAACTAATGGCATGCTGATGATTGTTTCTATAAATGGCTTAGCTTTTGACTTCGTAAAACAAAGCCAATGGCTGATTGGTATAGCAATAATGAACAACAGTAGCGTCGTGACAAATGCAAGTTGAAAGGTCAATATAAGTGGTTGCCAATCCATTAAAATGATAGCATTAGTTCGTTGAGCTTAATGAATGCAAACACCTGTTGACCAATGTCTAATTGTAATTGGTTAACAGCTTCAGTACTGATCATCGCTCTGATAGGTCCTGCCTCAGTCTTTATATGAATATTACTGACCAATAGCTCTTTTTCAATGACAGTTATGGATCCACCAATTTTGTTCTGTAGACTAATGGAATCAATATAGGTAGTACCGATTGCTACTTCCGTTTCTTTAAACAGTACCTTCAAGGAATTGCCTTGTTTTAGATTGGACGAACTGTCTGCAGAATCAATGACTATAGATTTGAATAACGTCCCATCTGCTAACTCCAAAGTCACAATTGATAGGTCTTTATCTGTTTCTACGTCCTTGATGGTGCAAGTCAATGAATTCATCACAGCCAAGATAATTACTTCTTATCATCAATTGGTTCGGTAACCATATTTCTTCAAAATTGCTTTTGAATCTTTAGAAGTCAAAAATTGTAAAAATTGCAAAGGGATTTCATCGTCCTTTCCCTCTTGCTTAATGACTACAGCTCCTTGTGCTATAGGAGAGTATAGGGCTTGATCAATTGGCAATAATTTTCCTTTGTCCCTAAGGTGTGCTGTATGTATCATTGAAGAAGAGATGAATCCAACATCTGCCGCTTTGCTAAACACAAATTGACTGACTTGACTGACACTCTCACCATAGATTAATTTGTTTGAAATAGAATCATACATTCCTAAATTACTAAGCACTTCGATAGCTGCTTTACCGTAAGGGGCTGTTTTTGGGTTTGCACAAGCAATACGACGAATATCAGTATGATTCAGTTGATTGAGATCCAGATTCTGGTTTTCATTTGTTGTCCATATGCACAATGTGCCATATGCATAAGTTACCGGTTTAGCTGTTGTTTTACCTTGGTTATACAATGTAGTGGGGTAGTCTAGGTCTGCCGACAGGAATACATCATAAGGAGCACCTTCTAAGATTTGAGCAGTGAGCTTTCCTGACGAACTTACGATTAATTCCACTTCACGACCTGTTTGTTTTCTATATGCATCGGATATTTCCTCCATCACAAACCGAGCATTAGAAGCGACAGCTACCTTGATGCTGGATGTGTCAGATGTTTGACAGGAGAGCAATACACATAGCAAAAGAGCTCCAAGAAGCCTGACGTTTTTTACCTCATGTACAGGTATAACATACATCTGTGTAAGATACAAAAGAGAAAAAGGAAACCTGATAGATCAAAGTATCTATCAGGTTTTTTTCTTATTGAGCTTTTGTTAGAGTGAGCGATATCCCCTCAGAATTGGTGTAGCTTATGGTATTTCTATCTACAATCTGAATGACAGAAACATAGCCTTTATCTGTAGAAAGAGTGCCTTGTGTGCTCGTGTTGTTATTACTGTCACCCAAGTAGCCGCCAGAGCCAGAGGAATTGGTTCTATTACTGTTTCCAGAGCCTCCTCCTAGATATCCACCTTCAGGATAATTTGACGGGCTTGTACTTGATTGATTCCTTGTATTGTTATTGGTAGTGTTATTGTTATTGTTATTGTTATTGTTATTTGAACCGCCTAAATATCCACCGGAATTATTGGTTGTTGTCGTAGACTGCCCAGTATTGTCAGGAATATTTCCGATTTGTCTGACATACGTACCTTCTTTTGCAAATGTCCAGTAGACATCCTGACCATAGAAATCTTTTGAAGCTATCTGATCTCCTTGAGGACTAAACTGAAGATCAAATTTGGTGTCTGGAAACTCCGTTGATGTCCAGGTACCATTTAAGGAAGCATATTCTAGCACGAGGTAAGGTTCGTAATCTGATATGATTCTCCAGTCTGGATATACCTGTGTTCTGATATCGGGTTGCTGACCTCTTTTGACTTTAAAGTCGAATGAAAATTCTCTAACAGGACTATTGCCAAATTGATATAAAGGCCCTGCACCTAATTCTTGGTTGAGCTGTTGAGTTGTTGCAAATCCGTCAATAGATTGAAGGTCATCTCCAAAGAATCCAGAATCCCAGTTAGGAATTTGGAAGAGGACAATTCGCTTATTAACACTAAACAAAGCCTCATTTTCAATATCGCTATATATATGGCCTGTAATTCTGTAGTGTGTGTTTTTACTGTCTTCTCTTGTTTTAGCTACAGAATACCTCAATTCTATAAACTCTAATCGTTTGCTAAAATCGTGCTGAACACGTTGAATGTTTGTACCCTGAGCATTTGTGTTTGGTAAGGTATTTTTATTTGAAGGTCTATTGGTTTGTGTACTCGGGACTGTTCGTTTATTGATGATGATTTTATCTTTTGGTCGCGTCTGCCCAAATACCAATAATGCAGTACATACAAAAAAGAGGGAATAGAGTATTCTTGATTTCATATTCGTCAATTAGTTAAAAGAAAAGTTAGTGTCAGCACACGATAAATCAATGGTTAGAATATCCATATCGTTCCTGAAAGATATAAAAAATGGTCTATTAACTAATTTTTCACAAAGAAGTTATTCAAAAACTAAATTGAAGTCTGAAAGTGCGCGCTAGATTGTGAATTTGACGCTTTTTCGAAAGCTGGCTTTAACCAAATTTTTATTCAACTGAGGGATTTATCATGTATTAGATTCCTTTGAAACACTGATTGTGAGAATGTATGTAAGTTTTATGATTTTTATTAAATCACTTATCATAAAGTGGCTATATTTAAATATGACCACTAAACATCTTATTTACACTCTTGTAGCTAGTTGTTTGTTCAGTATGTATTCATGTTCAAATGATGAACAGATCGTTCCAGAGGGATTCCGTATTGAAGATGGCTATAATCTATCCCTTGTTGCACAAGAACCTTTAATCCGAGATCCTGTAGAAATTGAGTTTGATGAAAATGGTGACGCTTATGTCTTAGAAATGCCAGGGTATCCATTCGAAGAAAGTGAAAGTAGATTGATAAAGTTGATTGATAAAGATGAAGATGGTGTTTTTGATGACTCCGTATTATTTGCAGATGACTTAGAATTGGCTTCGTCTATTCTACCATACAAGAAGGGGTTTTTGGTTGCAGCACCTCCTTATTTATTACACATTGTAGATACAGATAATGACGACAAAGTTGATCGAAGAGATACATTGTTGTCTGGATTTGCAACAGGAAATTTACAACACAATTATAATGGATTAAGCTTTGGTTTGGATGGATGGATTTATGCCGCTAATGGCGGAAATAATGGCAAACCATTTTGGTGGGATGATCGATCAACAGAAATAGACTTAAAAGGGAATGATTTTAGACTTAATCTAGAAACGAAAGAATTAGAATTACTCGGTTATTCATCTGGAGGCTTTGAACTGGGTTTTGATGACTATGGTAGAATGTTTGAAACTCATAATCTTGAACACATCAGTCAATTGGTGTTTCCTGATCGATATGTCAACAATGTATCGCTGATTTCTGAACATCGATTATGCAACATTTCTAATCATGAAGAAAATGGTCTTGCGAGAATATATCCAATCGGCGAACAAGAAAGTAGGGTAAATCATCCTGAGCAATCCGGCTATTTTTCTGGATCATGTGGCGTTGCTCATTATGGTGGCGGAACTTTGGGAGATCTGAATAATTCTATTTGGGTGTGTGATGTGGTATTAAATCTCATTCACGTTGACAAATTAACCCCAAATCAGTCAAGGTTTACTGCAGATAGAGCTTTTGAGAAATCGGATTTTTTAGCGAGTACTGATCGTTCTTTCAGACCAGTAAATCTGACTACTGGTCCAGATGGCAATATGTTTCTTGTCGACATGTACCGTGGAGTGATAGAACATCCTGAATGGATTCCTGACGAAATTGAAGAAACACTCGACTTGCAGGCAGGTACCGAGAAAGGGCGCATTTATAAGATCAGTAGTCAAAACAATGTTGAAAAGGAAATTGATTTTTCAATAAAACCAACAGACTTAATTCAATCGTTGACTAGTGCTAATCAATGGACGCGAATGACAGCACACCGCTTACTCCTAGATCAAGAACTAAGTGCAGAATCATTAAAGCAACTCAATAATCATTTATCTTCTGGTAATGAACTAGCTAGATTACACGCTATGTGGATTTTACATCTTCACGATAAATTGAGCATAAATTCATTAATCGCTTTACTTGAAGATGACGATGCTGGTGTCAGAGAAAATGGCTTAATGGTTGCTGAGAAGTATATAAGTGTAGATAGAGTTTCCAATAAAATAATAGCCGCTTTAGCTAATCCAAATCCAAGAGTCAGTATGCAAGCTGCATTAAGTGCTAGTTTGATCGAAAATGATGGAAAGCAAAAACAGCTGATTGAAAAAATTGGAACATTGTCATTTGCAGAAGCAGACGAATATCTTGTTGCCGCAAGAACGATCGCCTCTCATTCTAATCCTATGGCAGTATTAGGTCAATTGTCTTTAACAGCAGAAGCAAATAAATCCATTGTCAAGTCATTATTGTACGCCTATAGCAAAGACTCGAATCAGCTAATGGCTACAATAGAACTATTGAGCAAAGCAAATTTGAATGATTACGATTTGGCTGATTACTTATCCGCAATAGATGTTGGGCCAATTGGTAATAAAGCGAAATCTCAACTTGCTGCCCAACTAGTAGCTATTGAACAGAAACAATCACTGCCTTTATTAACAGCAACTGCCGCATTGAGGAAGCAATTAAATTTGCCGCTATCTTCTTATTTTAATGAAGCAGTTGATGACGCATTAAAAATGTCATTAGATGCAGACCAATCGCTGGAGTCGAGACTACAAAGTGTATCCCTATTGGAATCTGTTCCATTCCGACGAAAACAACAAACCTTATTTAGTTTATTGGAAAATAATCAACCATTGGATCTGCAACAAAATGCCTTGCAACAATTGTGGAATGTAAACGATAAGAAAGTAGGACGTTTTCTTGTCGATAAATGGAATGAACTTTCTCCATCAAGTAGGCGCCAAGCTAGTGATATATTGTTGTATAAAGAATTACACCATGATGCTTTATTATCTGGTTTGGAGGGTAAGCAAATTAACATCGGAGAAATGAATTTTGACTTAGAAAGGCGTCGGACACTATTGTGGTGGACTGAAAATGAAAACACAAAGCGTAGGGCAGAGGCTTTATTTTCTGATGCTGGTGTTGTCAATCGAAAAGATGCCATTCATAACATGAAAGAATCTCTTATGCTTAAAGGATCTGTTGATAAAGGTTCAGAAGTATTTGATGTCCTTTGTGGCCAATGTCATTTGTATAAAGATCAAGGCTACGATGTCGGTCCAGTATTGACAGAGATCAATCGCAAAAGCAAAGAATCACTATTGCATGAAATCCTAGATCCTAATGCTGCGGTAGATACAAGATACATTAATCACAAAGTAGAAATGCTTAATGGTGACATCCATCTAGGCATCATTCACTCAGAAACTGATCAAGTGATTCAACTCAAAAAACTGGGTGGCTCTTCTGTTGAGATTAAGAAAGCCAACATTAAAAGTTTTGCTTCATTGGGTACGAGCTTAATGCCGGAAGGACTTGAAGGTAATATGACACATCAGGAAATGGCTGATTTAATGGCATTTTTGCAGCAAGGTTGAGTTTTGCTAAGGCATACTCCTGAGACTTGGAATAGTAGGCTAATTCAAGTTTACCAATTGCTATCTCGCTTAGTCACCTACGTGATACCTATTCGCATTTGTATAAAGATATGGTGACTGGAAATAATTGTCGTACCAGTGTCAAGTGATAATCTTTGAGTGAAACACCTGGCTAAGGAGACTGCCACTCTTCCATTGAATCAATGGTGGAGAATCTATAAAGTAACAATATGCCCAACTGCAGGATCCACCTTACCCATCAGCATTTCTTTATACAACGGATCTAACTTCTCAAGTGAACCTATCGATTGTATGTTAATCCAGTTATTGGCATCTTTTATAAAATTGACCATAGCAGTTTGAATCATCTTAGTGGCCTCATCTCTCCCATGTTCTTTAAAAAAGGTGACTGCAACATCTGGAGCAAAGAAGAATTTTGAATTAGGCAACACGACAGATCGATCAGTTTTGCTGTAATCTGTTAATCCGATAAGTGAAATGAATGCTAACTCATCACCCAGATGTTCACTGATGTTAACTAGTGTGGTCGTATTACCAGAAAGATCAACTGTAACAGAAGAGATTTTCTCTATTTGATTAATATCACCGTAACCAAGTACTGTATCGTAATATTTGGTATCAGTGACAAAACCTTTATTCTTATCTGACGTAAGTCCAATGACTTCTATATTGTGTTGATCTTTATTTGTCATCAGTAGTTGAGCGATTCCCAAAGCTGTTTTTGAGGATGCACTTGTTAAGATGACTTGTTTGGCATTGTAGAAATCACTTCTCTTCAGGAAATCGTAATTCAAAAATGATGTTGTGTACAAGGGTCTGAAAATGCAGAGATGATTGTCCATCGGGTTGAACTCCTTTGTCATTTTTGTATAGTTGTTGTAAATGGGGGCAAGGTGTTGCCTATGATTAGCCATATCAGTAAACCCAAATGGAGATACCTTTCCTGGAGAGACGATCAACTCTGTCGACATGGGATAATATCCGTAAAATCGATCACCTACAGCTAGATCAGGCTGTTTGGATTGTGAAACAGAAGCAAGTCCCCAAACTGGTATTTTACCATGGTCATCCTTAGTAGGGAAGAAGTCCCAATATTTTAATTGCTTGCCTATCACCGCATACGTGATGTTATTGGCAGTCATGGCGAAACGTTCAATTTGTAGGCGAACTTGTCCTTGACTAAGTTCTTTTTGATCTTCTAGAATGATATCGCTCTCTTGTAATTTATCCAGGTTTACAATCAATGATTTTGTCATAAGGTGAATATACTAATCTATTGACAATGACTGCTAGTTTTATGGAGTCAAGAAAATGAGCTTGATCAACAAATAACAAATTTTACCAGTGAATCTATTCAAGCAAACCAAAAGGAGAATGGTTAGACTGATTTATTACGTTGAAGTTTTGTCTGTTGTCAAGACGAAAAACGCAGTGAATGCAGGCATTCACGAGTATTTTCAACGATGAGAACAGATAAAAGATCAAGTAAGAAACGGTCAAACTATTTTCATTTTGGTATAAAACGACAAAGCGTGCTTGGGATTAGAGAGCTTAGGTATTTCAATCGAAGAGCATCTATAAGTATTTCCAAGAACCAATCCCTTTGAGTAAGACAAAAAAAAGGCTGCATCAAATCAATGATGCAGCCCTAGATCTAATTTTCAACAGATTAATTTTTCACCAATTTTATGGAGGCAGTTCCAAATAATTCTCTCACGGTTACATAATATAACCCTTGAGGGATTGAAGATAAATCAATCGTAATTTCGGTGTTTGCAGTAGGCGATTTTATATTGTGAGATTTGACAATCGTACCTGTCAAATCTCTTATGTCTAGCGTTAATTCATCGAATTGTGTATGAGCAGCAAGACTCACTCTGGCAATATCTTGAACCGGATTGCCAAGTAATGCCATGCTCACATGCTGCGTAGGCGCTTGACGGAAGCCATTGACGTCGCATGGGTCAGGAGTTGTTGCTACCCAATCTGCTGATGTGTCACCATCTCCATCATACTGCAATGAATTATCATCATCAAACGCGGGAACGAAGTCCCCTGCGGTCCATATGTTTATTTCTAGGGCAAGGACTGCTCTCCTATGACCAGTTGAACCCCATTCAACATAATCAACAAGAAAGTCTGAATTCCCAAAATTGTTTTGATCAGTAGTATAAAGACCCATTTCGCCATCTGCACCATCAAGATCAAGTCTGATTGTTTGTACGGTTACAGTTTCATTTGGACCCAATAGAAAGTTTCCACAATTGAGCGTCAAGTTTCCAATTAACTCATAAGTAGGGAATTGACATATCCAATAAGTAGAAATATCAAAAGCTTCTCCTCCTATGTTTTTGAACTCAATTAAATTCCCATCAGCAATTATTTCATTTATCACAATTATTGCAGGTCCAGCACTTCCACCAGCCTCTTCACATGCCACACCGCCTGTTTCTCTATTGACAGTAATGGCATTAGATAAATCAAAACAACCGACAAGGTCATTAGCGTTCATACCAATTTCAGCTCCCATTAACCCTTCTTCGAAACTTAAGTTCCAAATTAAGCAAGCGCCTTGTCCCAAGACATCAAAATCAACATCTTCGATTGAGGATGGCGTCCCTATGATGACAGTATCTGCATCGGTCACTACCAGTTGGTTGTTCGTGCCAATGCTGCCATCTAGCATGATTTCAGTGATCGGAATAACATCAGCGGTACCATCTCCAACACAGAATGTAAACGGTCCGCCAGACAATGTACCTCCAACAACGACGCATTCAGCTTGAGCAGTTAATCTAGTTACGTCTAATGCATTAGACAGATCAAAGCAACCAGCGATACCATTCGCATTCATGCCAACAGCAACACCAGTAACATCTCCGTTAAACGCTAGTCGCCAGATTTGACAAGTACCTTCACCCAATTGATCAAAGTCAACAGAGCCTGGCATATCAGGAATCTGAATTATTTCTCCAGCA
>CALLFA010000209.1 GCA_937997635.1 uncultured Saprospiraceae bacterium
CGCCCCAACGAGTGAGCCTGCGAACGCCCCAACAAGCGAGTTTACGAACGCCCCAACAAGTGAGCTTTGCGAACGCCCCAACAACGCCCCAACCGTCAGCTTTGCGAACGCCCATTTTCTTCCTAAATTAGCCCATGATTAAAAATCTCATTTTTGACTATGGTGGTGTTCTTATGGATCTTGATTTCAAAAGAACGATGAGAGCAATTGCTACAGAACTGAAAGTTGACTTTAGAGACAAAACATATAGAGAATGGTTTTTTGAATTGTTTATCGCCTATGAAAAGAATGGCGTTAGCGATCAACAGTTTTTAGATACATTAAGAGAGAATTCTAGGGAGAATCCTACGGATGAATCATTGTGTCATGCTTGGAATGCGATGATGCTGTCCATAAAAAAGGAACGATTTGATATGTTGCTGGAACTAAGGGAAGAATACAAGGTTTATTTACTCAGTAATACAAATGGCATACACTATGTAAATATGATGAAGATGGTAGACGTACTGTTAGGGAATCCTTCCTTAGATGCGTATTTTGATAAACAGTATTATTCTCATTTGTTGAATATGCGCAAACCGGACAAAGAGATATTTGATTTTATTTGCAATGAAAATAAATTGAATAAGACAGAGACATTATTTATTGATGATTTACCCTTTAATGTTGAAGGTGCCATTCAAGCTGGATTACACTCTGTGCAGCATGACCAACAGGCTGAAATCACAGAACATATCCAGGACTACATAAACTCTGTCAATAAGAAGTTACTATGATGAATCCAGTAGCCTTAGAAAAACTAAGGAAATACTGCGCCTATCAAGATCGCTGTCATAAAGAGGTCAGAACGAAGTTGTTGAAGTTAGAAGTCTATGGTGATGAGTTGGAAGAAGTCATGAATCAATTGATCGCTGAAGATTTTTTAAATGAAGAGCGTTTCGCACGATCGTATGCCAGAGGAAAATTCCGAATGAAACAGTGGGGTAGAATTAAAATTAAGAATGAATTAAGAAAGAGACATATTTCTGACTATTGTATTCGTAAAGGCATGGAAGAAATCGATGATGTGGAATATGATGAAACCATTCAACGATTAATTAAAAAACATGCTTTGTATTCTAAAGCGGACACACCTACAGCTAAGAAAAAAATAATCGAATCACTACAACGAAAGGGATTCGAATTTGAGTACATCAACAAAATATTTAGTCATTGCATAGCCAATAAATTATGAGAATTCTACTAGTCATTATTCCACTATTTTTATACTCTTGTAAAGTCCAACAAGAACAAGTAGTCAACACGAATTTTACACAGGTTCAAAATGTTGTCAATGCGCTTGTTGTTGAAAATAATATTCCAGGATTAAATGTATCTGTTTATAAAAATGATCAATTGACTAATTTTAGTGCTGGGTTTTCAGATATAAAAAAACAATTGCCTCTAAACAACGAGCACAAATTATTATCTGGAAGCATTGGCAAAACGTATTTGGTGCCATTAATAGATCAGCTGATTCAGAAAGGTAAACTAAAATTGGAGGACCGTCTCATTGATTATGTAGATGATCAAGGATGGATATCCCGAATACCGAATATAAATGAAATTACGGTAAGACAATTATTGTCACACACCTCTGGTTTGCCAAGATGGGTGATGGATCAAAATGTATGGAAGCAAGCAAATGAGGAGCCGAATAAAGTATGGACATACGAAGATCGAATGAGCTTTATATTTGATGCGGACGCAGTACATGCAGCTGGAGAATCTTGGGCTTATTCAGACACAAATTATTTGTTTCTAGGGATGCTTGTAGAAAAATTGTTTGATCGACCTTATTATGATATTATAAAATCTGATGTTTTAATTCCTCTAGGTCTTGCAAATACTATACCTTCTGATCAACGTCATATTGATAACCTGACACAGGCATATTCTGAATTGCCAGAAACATTTTATATCCCAAATGAAGTCATAGGCATTGAAGGGTATGCATTTAATCCACAGTTGGAATGGACTGGGGGTGGTATAGCCTCGACAACATCTGATTTAGTGAAATGGTGTCATGAATATTATACAGGCAATCTAATTTCGGATGAGTTTAAGCAACAAATAGTTACTGTTGGTAAACAAGGAGAAAAATGTTTTGGAGACCATTCATATGGAATGGGAAGCTTTGTCTACAACACTAAATTTGGAATCGCTTATGGGCACACAGGGTTTATGCCTGGATTTAATTCCATCATGATTTATTATCCTGATGATAAAATTTCAATTGCGGTTCAGGCAAACTGTGACTATGCTTCTAAGGATATGTCTTTAGTTAATTATTCTGAGCGAATATTGAGTGCTGTGCATAGCGATACGAAAAACTAAGCTAATTTTTTAGTATTCGCTGTACAGACAAAAGCTCATTCGCATTATTTGCAATTTCAATAAAAAAAAGACCTTCAGGTAAATCATTAATATCTAGTGATAAAGGAAAACTCAGTTCATCGTACGCTTTGAACACCGATTGGTCTTCTTGTAAAATTCTTACATTAAAATTTGTATCTAAAACATTAATGGCTACTGCTGCATTATCTGGGCGATAAAACACATTGATAATTTGCTCACCCAACTCATATTCGGGTAGTAGAGACACCACGCCATCATTAATTGAGAAATGAATCATACTATCATTTCCAATTGTATAACAAGAATCATCTTCAATGACAAGAGTCAACAATTCTGAATTCTCGATTATCGTGTCCAGCACTATTTCAATTGTATCCATAGTCGATGCAGTATTCGGTGGTATGACTAAAACTCCGGGAGCTCTTTCATAATCAAGTCCGTAAATAGCTTTCCCAGAATAGTTATATAAGACAGCTAAAGGCATGTCGCTATTTAATTCTCGCTCAACTTCAAAAATGATATTTTGTTCTTGTTCTAAATAATCGACTTGCATCTCTTTAAGATTTACACTTGCCTCAGGAAATTCCGTAAAATGTTGATATTCGATATTAACATCCATTGGATCTGAGCCTAAGTTGAGACCATTGTCACTTGGACTAACAATAAAAAAGTTGCCTGTTACATCACCTAAACCCGGAGACGTAGGGATATTTTCAACTAAATTAAAAAAGGGAATTTCTTGGTCATACTCAATGACACAGTCCTTAAAATTCAAGCCACCAAATCTAGGCACTGGATTGCTATAATCTGTAACTTCTAAGAAAATCGGGTTGTTTAACGATTGTAAGTTATTAGAAACATCTTTAAAGACACAATTTTCAAAATTTATAAAATAGCTCAACACAGTTTTAGAAACATAAACCGCAGTCCAGTCACTACTTTCAATAAAACAATTTTTAAACGTGACAAAACCATCTACGCCATTATTTCCATTGTCTGTTGCTGCAATTTCTGCAAAGTCAAATGTATTAGAAGGGTCGTGATTATTAGCCATGTACGTATTCTCAATCGTAATTGAAATGTCTCTAGAATTGTCATTCATCATAAACATAGCAAACTGAATTGCATTTCCATTATTATTGAAAATTCGACAATCCTTAACTAAAACGTTCTCTATTCTTTCTTCTGGAATATCGGGTTCAAAATCGATGCCATCTTCTGGAAGTGTACCACTTGTTTCTGAAAATTCACTATTCAAAATTCTGGCTCCACTAACTGAAGTAACAGATAAACCTTGTCTGTAGTTATTAGATAGTTTACAATTGAGTATGGTAATGTTTTCACAATAATTCTTGGGACTGTTGGGACGAAAACTCCTTGTTAGTAATATGCCGTCTCCCCCAGTTTCAATAATTGTCAAGCCTTCAATGCGCATGTTTGTGACAGACCCTAGGCTTAACCCATGTCTAAACTCGCTATCATTTAAAAGGACATACTCTTCTCGATTCATCATTAAGGTAGCGCCGTAGCCGATCATATCAATATTACTTTGGTCACTGATTTGAATCAACGATTCAAAAATACCGAATGCGCCAGGAAGAGCTTGAAGGACAACATTTTTCTCAAAAATAATCGTCACATTACTCCTCTCTACAGTTAATGGACCAGTATTCCAAACTGCTCCCGCTATATAATCAATAATGATTGTGTCTTCTGTTGTTTCTTGAAATGCATATTGCAAAAATGAAGTGCTATTTAGGGCATCAAATCCAATATCTGCTCCTACTCTAATGGAACTGGAAAATAAAGCACCAATAGAACTAATAATCAGTACCAAAATCAATACAATTCTTTTCATAGCATACTTTAAGACAAATTAACAGCTAAATTCAACGAAGTGTTTAAAAATAGGGTAAGCCAATTAGTTGACTTTAAGGGTATTTGGCGTCGGTATAAAATCAAGATAAACTAGGTTTTTGTCTGTACGATAATGTTGAATTGGAAAGTTCATCTTCAATAATGCTCATTTCATTTTAAGAAGTAGAAATTATCTGGGAAAGTTATCGATCAGGAAATAATTTGCTAGATTGACATGCAATGAATAAAGCAAAAAGTAATTTCGTTTTCTTATCTCTTTTAATGTTGTTCTTTATAACTTCTTGTGAAGAATCTAACCTGTTGGAAGTAGAAGCAGGCGTCTCTAAAACATTAGCTGAACATCGAAAGGCGACCATTAATAACGTCCTATATAATCTAGATTTTAGTATTCCTGATAAGTTGAATGAGCAGATTGCTGGTAAGGCTATTATAGAATTTGATCTGCAAGACACAACACATGATGTTGTCCTTGATTTTGTAAATCCTTCTTCTCAACTAATAGATATACGGCACACAAGTGGAGGTGAAATAGATGTTAATATTGCACATGATCACATCATCATTCCCAAGAGACACCTTGTTGTTGGCAGCAATAGCTTTGCTTTCAATTTTTTGGCTGGAGAGCAGGCCTTAAATAGGAACGAGGATTTCCTGTACACGTTATTTGTGCCGAATAAGGCCTCAACAGCCTTCCCTTGTTTTGACCAACCAAATATTAAGGCGAAGTATTCATTGTCTGTAAAAGTGCCCAATGACTGGACTGTCTTAGCCAATTCTCCACAAATAGACAAGGCAACAGAAGACAATCAAACCGTTTTTACATTTAAAGAAACCTTAGCTATCAGCACTTATTTATTTGCATTTACTGCGGGAGAATTTTCTGCGATTACTGAAACACTTGATGGCATCGAAATGACACTGTATCATCGAGAAACAGATTTGGAAAAAGTAAAAAAGAATGCGCCCATTGTGTTTGATTTACATCAGAAGTCTATTCGTTGGCTAGAGGATTATACAGGAATAGAGCAACCATTCGAAAAATTTGATTTTGCACTGATCCCGGCTTTCCAATTTGGAGGCTTGGAGCATCCTGGCGCTATTTTTTATAAAGACCGTTCTTTATTTCTTGAGGATAATGCAACCGTCAATCAAAAGATGAGTCGTAATTCTTTAATCGCTCATGAAACAGCGCATATGTGGTTTGGAAATTTGGTGACCATGGATTGGTTTAATGATGTCTGGTTAAAGGAAGTCTTTGCAAATTTCATGGCAGCTAAAATGGTCAACCCCAACTTTCCTGAAATTAATCATGACCTCCGCTTTTTACAAAGACATCAACCAAGTGCGTACGGGGAGGATCGTACTTTAGGAAGTCATCCCATCCAACAGAATCTGGAAAATTTAAATCAAGCCAGTTTATTGTACGGACGCATCATATATCAAAAAGCGCCAGTAGTCATGAAGCAGTTGGAAGCAATCATGGGAGAGGAGAATTTTCAAATTGGTTTGCAAGAATATTTACATGCTTTTTCTTTTGGGAATGCGACCTGGGATGATTTAATTAAAATTTTAGATAAGCGAACAGATTTGGATCTCCAATCTTGGAGTCAAGCATGGGTCAAGGAAGCGGGGATGCCTTGGTTGAAAGGAGATTTAAAAACCGAAGGAGGTAAAGTAACTTCTTATGAATTGAATTTTCAAAACAAGACTTCCAGCGGAAATGTTTGGCAAGAGAATAGCCAACTCATTACTTCAACAAATGGTAAGATTCAAAGCTTTCCTATAAAGATAGTAGACGAAAAAACGATTGTTACCGAATTGATAGGCCAAGCTACACCAGATTTTATTCTACCTAATGCCTCTGAGAAAGCATATGGTTTTTTTGAATTGGATGAAAAAAGTAAACAGTATCTCTTATCTAATATTCAAAACATTGATGACGAATTAAGTAAATCAGCTGCATGGTTTTCCTTATGGGAATCAATGTTGCACGGCGCAATCTCACCGAAGCAAATCTTAGAAACGGTATTAGTTGGTTTGCCAAAAGAAAAAGAGATACAAGGCTTATCTAGTCGATTGGGCTATTTGCGCACAATCTACTGGGGGTATTTAAGTAATGAGGAGCAATTAGAAGATGCAAGAAGAATAGAGCAGCTGTTGTGGCAATTGTTACAGCAAGCAGAAAATCCTGGTCGAAAGAAAACGTTATTTGATGCCTATGTAAACATCAACCGCTCTCCCGATGGAATTCAACGGTTGAAAGACTTATGGTCTGGCAAAATAGTCGTCAAGAATTTTATTTTATCAGAAGATGACTTCACTACGCTGGCTTATGAATTGGCTGTACGCGATGTTTCGAATAGTGCAGAAATCTTGCAGGAGCAATTAACAAAAATCACCAACCCTGATCGACAAGCGGCTATGTCTTTTATAGTTCCAGCACTTTCAGGTCAAGAAGCCGTTCGAGATGGTTTTTTCGAAAGTTTGAAAGCAGTAGAAAACCGACAAAAGGAGCCATGGGTAGCTACCGCACTACAGTATCTACACCATCCTCTTCGTGCTAAATCCGCTGAGAAATATATTGTCTCCAGTTTGGAGCTTGTACAAGAAATACAACAAACAGGAGGTATTTTCTTTCCAAAAAACTGGGCTGCTACTATTTTGAATGGTCATCAAACTAAGGAAGCAAATAATTTAGTCCAACAGTTTTTAGACAATCTTCCTCCTGAATATCCAACAAAGTTGAAGAACAAAATTTTGCAATCAGCTGATCCTTTAAAACGGAAATCAAAGATTTTGCGAAAGGAATTTATGGATTGATTTAAAGATAATAATGATATTTGACAGACTAGGGAAGGTAACCCAAATAGACCTGTAGGCCTACAAGCGGACTAAGAGCCTACAGCTAACAGCTAACAGCTAACAGCTAAAGGCTAACAGCTAACAGCTAAAGGCTAACAGCTAAAAGCTAACAGCTAACAACTAAAAAGCCAACAGCCAACCACCCAAATATTTTATAAACCCAGGCAACCTTTTTTGAGATATCTGTACATACCTAAGTAACAAAGAAAAATCTTGGATAAAAATCTAGTTCATATCATATCTAAAAGTGTTAAAGGGGAAGAAAAAGCCCAAAGACACTTGTATGAACTTCACAGAACAAGATGGTTTATGATAAGTATGCGATATGGCAAAAATAAAATGGAAGCTGAAGATATTTTTCAAGAAGGACTCATTCGGATTTATAAGGATTTGCATCAGTACAATGTTAAGAAAGCCAAATTCATCACTTGGTCATCTAGAGTCCTCATAAATGCAGCTTTGAGATATTTACAAAAAAACAGTTGGATGATGACAATTAGTGATCTTGATCCAGTGATGAATACGGCAGACGAAAATGATATGATTCTGGATCGTATTTCAACTCAGGAATTAACTCAAATGATACAGAAATTGCCGATAGGTTACAGATTGGTGTTTAATCTGTTTGCAATTGAAGGCTATGCACATAAAGAAATTGCAAACAAACTTGGAATCACAGAAGGGACGTCAAAATCCCAATTGTCAAAAGCTAGAAAGCAGTTGAAGAAGATATTGGAATCACAATTGAAAATCACAAGACCATGAACAGGATTGATGATTTTTTTAATAGGAATCTCACTGATTATCGTGAATCAGAAAATCATTGGAATGTACCTGATGACACACTTTGGGAGAATGCTAAAATTCATTTTCCAAAAAAGGAAAAAAAGAAGAGATACTTATTTTGGTTATTTCCTGGTCTCTTATTAGTTGGAATGCTACTGTTAATTTTACATGGTCAACACCATCCATCAGCTAATAAAAATCAATATGAACTGGCACAGTCTTCAAGTGATGGTTACAAAAAATCAAATTCTAATTCTGGTCCAAAACGAGTAAATGCCATAGAACAAAAAACAAGTCTTCAAGATATTGAAACGGACGTTTCGTTTAAACATGCAAATCAGTCAGTTGATACTGAGAAATTTCAAAAAGTATCAAATGAAGTTATTGACTCATACAGCCCCATCAATGGATCTAGTACAAAGGTTTTCGTAGAGGATGATGTACAAAATTATACACTAAAAAATGTAGTTACTGAGAAAAAAATATCTACAGCAAGTCCAAGTGAAGCCAAAACTCTTAGCAATGCTACCTTGTTAAAAAAGCAATCTATAGTCGGATCTGGTCTTGATGACAATTTGCAAACAAAGCAAAATGCTAATCTAGAAATATTATCCATTGCCAGTATTGATTTTAATCGTAAGTTATCTCCACTCCTTAATGAGAACACGTTCAATATAGGAGAGGATCACTTAGTTAAACTTGATAGAAGGCTTAGACCACGGACGGAAATTGGGTTATCACATCATTTTTTATTTGTCAGATTATTGGATGGAGTAGACCTTGCAATAGAACCTGAAGATGAGATTATTTTCCAATCCGACTATGTAAATATTAATTTTAATGTGAGACATTGGATAAGCCCTAGATGGAGTGTACAGACAGGCATGTTTGCTTCTAAAATTGATGCTAAAGGAAATTTTAATGTTGGCTTTGAAGCAACAGAAGACGAAATTGAATTCTTGGCAAATACTGAATTTGAACAAGTCTTGAGCAATGGTTTCAGTACTTCTGATGCTCCACTTTCAGTCAATGTACTAGAAGAGGGGGCTATTGAAGTCGGAGATCAAATCAGACTAGATGGGCAAATTGGCATACAATTAAATGCACTGCAGCTTCCGATATTTGTACACCATCATTGGAACAAACGCAGGCTAGAATTTTTCACTGGTGGAGGTGTAACACTTGAATACCTCTGGGGGGCACAATCAGCCGGACAATTCAATCTACAAGTAAATGGAGAACCTTTAGATGTCATGATCATGCAGGATGAAGTACCAGACCAATATTTCGATGCTTCTATCTATTTGGAAGGAGGTATACGATTTCGGTTAACAGATCACATCAATCTTGGATGGACATTGAGAGTAGCAGCAATACAACCAATATTCTCTGGTCTTGACGTAGGTGTCAACTATCGCTTTTATTAAAAATACACACGAACCATAAAAAACAATTGACATATGATAAAGCTAAAATTAATATGTAGCCTCGGTTTAGTGCTGACTTTTATGGCGCTATCAAGTACGCAATCTTTTGCACAGGCACCTTCATATAAAAATTTCGAATGGGAAATTTTGAAAGTTGGATATGGTAATATTCCTAACAGTATTATCAATTCTAGTGGTGTGGCAATAGGTGGTGAAGTGAGGTATAATATCTCTGATTATTATTCCATTGGATTAGGTACTGATTTCCTATTTAGTTTTGCGAACGCTCAAAATGACAATATAGATGGTGAATTTTTTGCATCTTCCACATTAAGTGTTGACCGTTATTTTTCGAACACTTCAGGGACAAGAACATTTGTTGGAGCAGCAATCGGTAGCGCTCAAAGCACCGTAGTCTTTATTCGCAATGGCGAAGAGACAGAGAGATTTGGAGAAGAAACTTCAGTTGCCTTAGGACTGCGAGGAGGTATTGAGATTGGGCATTTACGATTGACAGCACAATACCAATATACACCAAAAAGTACGGTGTCAAATGGCATTGGAATTACTGCTGGTCTAACTCTTTGGGGAGGATATAAGGGTAACGACTTATAAAACAATTTCAAATTTATTAAGCTAAAATTTATTCAAATGATACGAATGATCATTACAGTGATTATGCTGGGATACCTATGTGGACCAGTTAGTACACAGAAAAGTAAATTCACAATTAGCGGTCAAATTAAAGACCTAAGTTCTGGTGAAGATTTAATCAGCGCTTCCGTTTACCATAATTCTCTAGGTATGGGGACCACTTCTAATGACTATGGATTCTACTCCTTGACATTAGAAGAAGGTAGCCATGAACTTATCTTTTCTTATCTGGGATTTGAAGATAAAGTAGAAGTAGTCGAATTAAAGTCCGATGTAAGATTAGATATTGAACTAGCAGAACAAGGTGCAATGCTGAATGAAATTGTGATTTCTGCAGCTCAACAAGAAGCTAAAGATCATGTCAATTCTACAGAAATGAGTATTGACAAAGTCAGTATTGAGACTGTCAAGAAGCTTCCCTCATTGTTTGGAGAAGTTGATATTATTAAGGCCATCCAATTGTTACCTGGAGTCAAAAGTGTAGGTGAGGGTAGTTCTGGTTTTTATGTGCGAGGCGGTAATGTTGATCAAAATTTAATCTTATTGGATGAGGCACCTATCTACAATGCCTCACATGTTTTAGGCTTTTTCTCTTCGTTTAATCCTGAAGCAATTAAGGACATGAAATTGTACAAAGGAGCTATTCCAGCTTACTATGGTGGTAGGCTATCATCGGTTTTGGACATTAGAATGAAAGAGGGGAATGCCAAACATTTTGCGGCTTCTGGTGGGATAGGTACCCTCATGAGTCGGTTGGCAGTTGAGGCCCCAGTAGGAAAAAATGGTTCTTTTATGTTGGCGGGCAGACGGTCATATATCGATGTTCTTGCAAAAACCTATGAATCGATAAGAGGGAATAGTTCGGATGGTGAAAACGAATTTTTCTTTTATGATCTCAATGCAAAAATTAATTACAGACTAGGAGAAAAAGATCGTGTCTTTGCCTCAGGCTATTTCGGCAGGGATGTCCTAGGATTTAATGATGACGATGATAATTTTAGGGTAGAGTGGGGCAATAAAACGGGCACCATACGATGGAATCATATTTTTTCTCCTAAATTGTTTGCCAATCTGACGTACTACTATAGTCAATATGATTATTCTTTAGACTTCGATGATGATGTTAGCCGGTTTCTCTGGGTATCAAACTTAAAGGAGCATAGTGTGAAGGCAGATTTTGGCGCTTATCTAAATCCTCAGAACACAGTCAAGTTTGGGATTCACACCATCCAACATCAAATAGCACCGGGTAACATTAAGTCGTTTGAAAGTGACGAATTGATTGAAGAGTTTGTCATTCAAGAAAATAAATCTTGGGAGAGTGCCTTGTATGTCAGTCACGAAATTGATGCATCAGATAAGTTGAGAGTTGACTATGGGATCAGGCTTTCTTTGTTGCAAAATGTAGGTCCACAAGAGTCACTCACTCTTAATGAAAATTATGAGATTGTCGATACAGTCTCCTTCAGTGGTGGTATATACAATACGTATTTTCAACCAGAACCTAGATTGGGTGTCAGATATCAGTTAAATGGAAATCATTCATTGAAACTAAGTTACAATAGGACGGCTCAGTATATCCAATTAGCATCTAATGGAAACACATCAACACCTTTCGACATTTGGTTCTCTAGTTCTGCGCAAGTGAAGCCTCAGCTAGCTGATCAGGTTGCGATCGGCTATTTCAAAATGATCAATGGAAATCAGTACGAATTTTCGGCAGAGTTATATTACAAGAAATTCATAAACGCCATAGACTTTAAAGACCATGCGCAATTATTGCTGAACGATAATATAGAAGCCGAATTACGTCTAGGAGAAGCAAGAGCATATGGTTTGGAATTGATGTTGCGTAAAAATCAGGGGCGATTCACTGGTTGGATTAGTTATACCTATTCTAAAGCAGAAAAGAAAATAGATACAGTCAATAACAATGAATGGTACAATGCCAAATACGACAAGCCGCATGATTTGTCCATCGTTGGATCATATGAATTGAGTAAACGAATAACAGTTGGTTCTAATTTTGTGTATTCCACAGGAAGTGCCGTCACATTTCCCACTGGTAAGTATGAATTTTTGGGAAAAACAATTCCTGTTTATTCAGATCGCAATGGTGCACGATTACCAGATTTCCATCGCCTGGATTTTTCTCTAACACTCAAGTCAAAGAAAAATCCATCTCGCCGTTTTCAATCAGAATGGGTGTTCGGTATATATAATGCCTATAACAGAAAAAATGCATTCGCCATAAACTTTAAGCAAGAAGGATCGAACCCAACGACCAATTTTGCGGTCAAAGAATCCATATTCGCTATTGTACCATCACTCACGTATAACGCTAAATTTTAAACCTATCTTATTATGAAATATACAATCACATTATTAACTGTCGTTTCTATTTTTTCCATCGGTTGTTTTCAAGAAAGAATAGAACTAGATTTAAATGAAGACAACACTAAAATTGCAATAGAAGCCTGGATCACAGATTTGGATGATATTCAAACAGTAACGGTGACAAAAACGGCAAATTATCTTGGAGATACACAGAATGAATTTGTTTCAGGAGCCGTCGTCTTCTTAGAGGATGAGACAGGACAATCTTACGAATTGACAGAAGGAGATGCTGGACATTATACGCTTCCAAGAGAATGGGAAGCAAGATTAGGAGATAACTACACATTGACGATTAGTGTTGATAATGAAGAGTATTCGGCAACACACAGAATGAGGGCAACGCCTTTCATCGAGGATTTAATTATAGATGACGTGTTTAATGAAGAAGACAGTTTAATCGGATACGAAACAGTGTTTGCTTTACAAGAAATTCCTGGAAAAGGAGATGCATATTATGTCATTGATTATAAAAAGGGAACTGCATTTGGAGACACCTTACTTAATGGAGGATATGCAAATGACGAATTTTTTGATGGAGAATTTATAGAAGACATCAGGTTGACTGAGGAAGACCGTCTGTTTCAAATCGGAGATACGGCAGTAGTCGAAGTATTTTCAATAGGCAGAGAAACAGCTAATTTTTTATTGGATGTAGAACAAGAAATATTCAGAGGTGGGCCATTTGATCCGCCAGCAGCAAACGTCAGATCCAATTTCTCAGGAGGTGCTGTCGGGTATTTCATCATATCGGGTGCTGATCGAAAAGAGATAATTGTAGAATGAGATTGTAATCATTTTTTACTTGCTCAACATGATAGGTCTTCCTTTTTAATGGAAGCCATGACAGAGCTAAAACTTACTAGCTTTATAATATATATGCTAAGGCGGGACGCCTACAGCGACCATACTTCACATTAATAACAATATGTTTTGAATCTGCCTAGCACCAAGCTTGAATGTAAACTAGTCCTTATAAGCGCCCCCAGCTAAAAAGCTACCAGCCAAAAAGCAAACCGCTAGTAGCTAGTAGCTAGCCGCTAGTAGCTAACCGCTAACAGCTAACAGCTAAAAGCTAAAACCCACCCCTACAAATTCACCCGAATACTAAAATTATGCGTCCCATTAAACGGATCAGTCGCCCGATAGGCATAATCAATTCCAATCTTGCGCTCATTTAATTTTTTAACTGGCACATATAAAGAAAAGCCTGCGGACAAACCGGTGTACACATCTCGCTCGGCTCTGACTGCTTGGTTGACTTCTGTTTTGTATCCTGCCCGTAGAATGACGAAATCTCTAAAAAAGAATTCTACGCCACCGCCGATTTCATCTCTTGAAAATGAGTTGGCAGTAAAATTTCCAAGTACTCTTATTTTTATGTCCTCCGTTGGTAAGAAGTCATAAGAAGTACCAATATTTAGTACAGAAGGCAATTCAAATTGTTGAGCACGGGCATCGAAGGTGATTTTAAATTCTGTAGTTGCACCAGGATTATCGACTTCAAAGGATAAGCCTTCTCCACCGAATTTCATAGGAGGTCCAATGTTTCTTAATGAAATGCCCAGCCTAAAATTATCGTCTTCCCCTGTGACATATTGCACACCAGCATCTATGGCCAATCCGAAGGCAGAGACATTTGTCAAGGATTCGGAAATACCTCTGACTAAAATGCCAACAGAAATTTTATTGTCATATACATAGGAGTAGCCTAGTCCTATGTTGAAAAAATTTGGGGAGAAAAATCCACCTGTGCCTTCAGGTTGTGAAGTTGTGGTAATTGGAATTTCTCCAAAGTCCACAGCATTTAATGTCACACCAAATGCACTGTTTTCACCCATTTTTCGCGCAAACCCAAAGGCATTTAATTGAATATCTGTGCCTTGGTACAATCTGGTATTCGCAACCAATATTTCCGTTCCTACCACTCTACTTAATCCCGCAATATTTAGCCGCATTGCTTCCACTCCCATAATTGAGGACGTGTTCATAGAATGCAATCCTGCACTTCTAGCCCAAGGGTTGAACAGCAACTCATTGGCACCTGCTTCTCCTTGTCTGTCGGGATTGCCTGCATATGCCTGTTGATGTGCAGATAAGCTTATCAGCACTAAACATATATATATTAAATATTGCTTCATTTCAATTTTTTATAGTGAAGGTTTTTACACCATTAACTATCATTTTACAATCCTGCTGGGTCAAACTTACGGTTGACACCAAACCACTTAATCGTCTTAGATGCTCCCAGTTCTGGGGCGGACACATAAATCAAATATGCACCACTCGCAACTGGAATGCCTTTACTGTTTCTTAAATCCCACTCAATATCAGGTGTCGGTTGAGATTGATTGATGCCCGGATTGCTTCTGTTTCTCGTTTGCAACACACCACGTTCGTCTCTTCTGAATTGACGTATGAATTTTCCGTCAAGGGAATAAATAGTCACATCACAACGCGCAGGTAAATTTGTAATCTTGACTATATTTTCTAACCTGCTGGTTTCGTAATCTGAGAAAGCGAAGTACGGATTTGGAACGACGTTAACAGCATCAAGTACACCTTCACTATCTTCTGAAGTCACTTCAGCTGCTTGCTTGCCTGTAAATGAAAATTCATAAACTGGCAAATCACCTACCGCATTACAGTTGAATAATTCTGATCTCAATCCAAAGACTTCTTCTCTGCCGTATGGATTTTCAACCCGTACTTTTACGATGACATCATTGGGAATAAGTCCATCAGCATAGGACAATAAGCTTGTATTTTCTGATAACAAAGGAATGCCTGCCCATGTCACTAATTTCAATGGGTCTCTTTTAAACGTAAATACTTTGTCACTGCTTAATCCGTCTCTCAACGATTCGCATCCATCGTATTCTTGTCTTGTGACATAAATAAAGTGTTGACCACCAGTAATGAAATTCCAATCGCTTACACCAATACCAGGGATACCGTTCGTAAAGACCTGGCTTGTTGGGTTAAACATCATATCTGTCCCAATTGCAGCATCACCATCATAAAATTCTAATAGATTTTCATCGTAGGTAGAATTCTCACCAAAAAAGATATTCAGTCGCTGCCCAGTTTCTACGTCTACGGCATAACCTGGAAACCACCCCATGCCTACACCATCACCATCAGGATCAGGAAGTCCGTCACCGTCATTATCATTGATGCCAACAGATGGAGCTGCTCGCAGATCAAACTGACTCACTTCTCCTTGATTTGGAAACCCTACAGCAGTAAAATCCGAAGTGGAAGTTTCGACAATGACACACCTGCTCCATTTGGTTTTATCACTCGTGAACACAACATCAACATTGTTTAAATCTGCTAATGTGGTCCGATCTCGTAAGCCTTCGCCACCATTAAATTCTTTCCAGGCAGGAGAAACAATTCCGTTGCCCAATGCAAAATCTGTCAAGATAAATGGAGCGAAAGCCCCTTCACCGATATTGCTGAAATTTTGTTCTGGATCTAAGTCAATGTCTCGTTGTTCATCTCCCGTTTGTAAATAATCAAAATTTGTATTCTCCGTATCTGGTATTAAAGTCAACCACGCTTCTCCTGCTGGATCTACATAATCGACGCTTGAACCAATGACACCATTCGTCAGTGTTAATTCTCCTGCATCTTCGGTTTGACCAATTCTAATAGTGAATCCAAATTGACCTACCAATTGCTCGTTGAGAATGTCTATCGAAGGTGCACTAGCTATCACATCGTTATTTGCAACATTTGTCAATATCCATCCCGTGTTTGGAGTAAGTGCACAGGTAGAACCACCTCTAAAATCACCAACAAATTCTAGCCTGAATGTACCATCTTGTATTTCTAGTGGATTGTAAATTTCAACATCAAGAGGACCAAAACCATCTTTATAGGTAATGATGCCGTCTGTATCACCGTCGAGTATTTTTTGATACATGTCGTCTGTCATGTCTAAAAAGTTGCCACCAGCTCCTACACCGGAAATGCGTGTTATGGCAGCACCATCCCCAACTTCTGCATTCAATTCTCTAAATACGATTGGTCTGGGTACTGCTGATGTCACTGTAATGTTTCTTCTGCCAGCACAATATGGTTCGCGTTGTCCAAAGCTTTCGTTTGGATCAAAGTCCTCCCAGTTATTGTGACCATATGCCAATACTAAATAGTAATATTCTCGATGATTGATTAAGCGACGATCTCCTTCTGCAAAATCATCTTCTGTAATTCTAAATGTATTTCGGATTCCTTCATTCTGCCCATCGACTTTTTCTTCAAAAGTCCATACGATTTCTGGATTGTTTGGTGTGGGATCAACCAACGCAGGTCTCCAATTGAATAGTCGTGTAATGTCGTTTTTGATGTCAACTTGACGGATTAATCTGGCTCGAGTGATATCGTCCAAATCTTGGGTAGATACATTTGGTCCGGACAACTGATAAATCTGGTACCCTTCAAAAACATAGTTAGAGTCAAGCCCATCTGGCACTGGATTTAAATCTACCTCACTATAATTTTCAAATGCGTTGTTTGATGTAATGGTATCGTTAGTCAAGACAAGTACGATTTCTTTATCCAGTTCAATGACATCTACATCGGGTGCATCAGGACCATCTTTAATTTGGAAACAATTGTCAAATAAAGATTGTGCTAAATCATCTGCAAATAGTAATCTCGAGATATCAGGGCATGGGTAATCGAGATCTGGCACCCAAGCGACGCCAATAATCAATTCGTTGACCGCTTGTGGCTTTAATAGGAATGGACCTGAGGCTTGTATGGTCCGACGATCACCAAAAGGCAAGTCTTCTGAACACATGGACCAGCCGTCCACATCATTTGGTTGATCTGGAAATGTAAACCTGACAGAATCCGTACTGCCTGGATTAAATCCATCATTGCCAAATGTGATTGCGGATCCATCTCTCCATAGACCTCTTAGATAATTGTAATACTCTGTATCAATCTGTGGATCTGTTGTCGCTGGATCTGGGCTACCAATAAAATCTGCATTGTAATAAATGAATGAAGACATACCAAGCTCAACCAATGTATCACCTAAAGATCCAATTGGTGGATCAATTGTTGGATTGCCATTATCATCAAACAGTTTTGGTGCTAGTGGTCCACGGAAATAATCAATACCTAAGATTGGAATCTCATCACAATATGTTCCAATGCCGCCATCGCACGTACAGCCATCTTGGCCATCCAAAACATCTTCGTTGTAGACGTAAGCCAAACTTCTTTCAACATCACATCCGATGTAATCATCAGAGTTACAACCCAAATCAGGGTCAATCCACATGCCAAAATAGGTGTCACGGATATCTGAAGAGGCTCTATTGATTAATTTATATCGCTGGAATGTCATGTCATTAATTTCATCATTGGAGCTAAAGGCAAATGCCTGTACCTGAACCTCCATTAAGATTGGACTTCCTTGAGTTAAGGTGTGTGGGCCACCAGCGTCATTGTAAATCCAGAAAGTCATTTCATCTGGAACAATTTCCTTTGCCATATTCCTATTGACAGGGATACATCCTCTGATGTCAATGATTGGAAAGTCACCATTGCATGGGTTATAATCCCCGTCGCCATCTTGATCCCAAAAAGAACCAAGTCCTTGTCCAGTATCTGGCAGATCAAAATCAAAACGTTCTCTAAAAAATGGATTGCCTCTTCCAGGCCAGAATTTTACGTCGGATGGAATAGAATCACAGCTGATACTTTCACCTCTAGCGTTGGCTCTATCCCAATTATTATTATGGTTTTCTACATTTTCTGCTAACACCCTAAAAAAACGATCCCATGGTTCACAGATGTCTGAATCTGTCGAACCTGTAACTGGATCAATAGGGCCAGTGAAATAATCTGTTTCTCCATTTTGACGGAAGTCAACAGCGGCTATTTTTAAATTTCCTGCTGGATCTAATCCACCAATCCAAACGGCTCCAGCAAATATAGAAGAGACCTCCTGTTGCCCTGGTTCTGTTTTTGGTACGATGTATTTACCTGTGTTGGCTAAATCCCACCAAACATCTCCGCCTGAGAGCAGACGGGCGCGGACGTTATTGATTTCCATGTCTATCTGCGCCTCTGCTGACCGACACTCGGCTCTTAAAAATGCTCGTGCTTCCTCAGCCTTAACGGCATTTAATGGCTTACCTTTTCCTTTATTCGGACCTATATGGCCAAACAATGGAATTGCCATGATGGCACATAATACAATATGTATACTTGTTCGAATCATTAAAAATCCATTCTTAGTCCTAAAGTAATACGTCTCGGCTGCGTATAAAACCCAGACTGTAACAACGCCCAATTATACGCATCAACAAAATTTTCTACACTTTGCTGATTCTCTTCTACTTGCTGAATTCTATCCAGTCCAAACGTTGATTCTAAGAATCCATCATTTTCTGGATCACCACTAAAACTGTAAACACCAATGACATTTCGCATGTCCAACAAATTTTGAATACGTAAGTAAACATTCGCTCTTACCGCTTTTCCTTTGTTGTTGTTCATCAAAACAAAACTCTTATCGGCCTGTAAGTCGATGGCAAAATTCCATGGGAGTCTTGCTTCATTTATCCCACCATTAAATCCAGAACCACCAAATTGATCGACTGTTCTGGCTGATGTGTAGGGTCTTCCAGATACAGCTTTAATTTGTGCGTTGATACCGAAATTTGACAAAATGTCTTTATCGGCAATTCGGGGTCCATTGTATGCTCTTCCTTGTCCATAGCGGTAGTCAAGAATGGCATTTATGGTATGTCTTTCGTCAAATGATAATGGTGAAAGAGTTCGTATCGCACCTCTACTGTTTAATCCAGCTGAAGAGTTAGCATCAGATCCAGATCCATCTGCAAACTGTAAGGTATAATTTGCTTGCAACTCAAAATTATTGGTACGTCTTAAATCGTAATTGAATGAAAATCCTTTTACTGTGGCAAAATCAAGATTGTCAAAAGTATCATACTGCGTGACTGGAAATGTATTTGCCAAAAATCTATTCTGAATTAGATCTCGCTGTTCTTTGTAATAGGCGGATACTTTTATAGCAGAAGATTGACTTAATTTTTGTTGAAACCCAACTTCGTAATCAACAGTCTTTGTCGGTAAAAGCGCGGGATTGTTGGAAGGTGTTCGACTTGCTTCTGCAAAGTAAAAGTAATCCAATCCTGTAGCTATATTATTTGAATTTGGTCTTTGAACCAACACATCATAATGTGCAAAGAAACCTGCATTGTCAGAAATAGGAAATGAAAATGCAAGGCGAGGCATAATGTTTATCTGTGGCTTATACGATTCAAAAGCAGTACTGATGTCGAAACCATCTGTTTGGATATTTGGAATCTGTCCATCAGCTCCCGGTCGGATAGAAGGTGTCACTACACTTCCTCCAAAAATTTCAGCGCCACTAGAGACAGAAGTACCATTTGGCAAAAACCACTGATCTCCCAATCTGTATCCAACAACAGAAGAAGACTCAGGACCATCTATATATACTGCATAATCATCTGCCACGGCAGCAGGTTGAGTCTGCCCTGTTCTTTCGAAGAAATCACTAGCCGTTTCGACTTCATACAAGGAAAAAGGATCTTTTAACACCTGTGTGTTTGCATCATAATAATCGACACGCACACCTAATCTGAAAATAATGTCTTTAAACGTGAATTTGTCTTGAATGTAAAAGGCACCATAGATAGGATTAGCTGGGGCTACAGAAAAGGATCGACGACCTTCCCCGTCTGTGCTCGTAAAGAAATCTTCAAAGTTTAAACCGTCGACCTTATTGCCAAGATGGTCATAGCCGACGTAATCGACAATACCAAAATCATTTAGCTCAGCAGCAGAAAACATATCCAATGTCAGATCATTTGGGTCTATGCCATCTACATTTACATATTCATTCAATGATTGACCTGTTAATTCCCGAACTGCCTGGAAAAATCGCAGATTATTATCTGGTGCTAAGAGTGTTTCATATTGATCAAATTCTGCAAAGGTGCCATCTTGTAATTGAGATAAAAATGTGCCAATGATGTTGGTTGTATCTACACCAATGATGTGCCTATTCGCATTCAATCGAGCCAATGTCCATAATTCAACTGGGTTGATGTTGTAAGACCTGATTGTTCTCGTTTCTAGTACACCTCCAAATTCAATGCTATGTCTTCCTTTTTCAGATTTTCCTGCTAGAATATCAAACCCTCCAGATAAATTAAGCGTGTATCGATCTGTCTCTGATTTGGAAAAACTATTGAACACCTGGCCAACATTATTATACAAGTTAGACCACAAGGTATTCAATGGAGAATCGTTGTTACCGTTTATGGTGTTGAATGATGAAAGGACTCCATTAATATCTGTGTTTGGGGTAAACCCTTCCTCAACTTCTGTGTATCCTAGATGTGCATACGGTGTGCCAAAAGAATCAAATATTTCTTGTCCCTGCCACAAAGCGGTATCAGATACAATACTAGCAGTTGGATTCCACAACCTTTCTTGATCGCCTATGTAACCATAATTAAACAAGTTGTCCTCATGGCGAAAATCTTCAGATCTTGCAAAGCGCTTTTCATATCCTGCTTGAATGGTATAGGATAAATTGCGGAATAGTTTACTGTTGTTATTTCCTTCTTGGGCAGTGTTGATGTTTTGTTTGCCAACTTTGTGTCTGAATCTAAAATTACCACGATAGCCATTGCTGTAAGAGAAAGGATTATTGGTCCAGTTGACTAATCCCCAAGCACCGGAAGGCGTAAATCTGTCTCTTGTATCGTCATAACTTCCAGAAATGGACATGTCGATTGCTTGACTGAGCCGTATATCAATCTTACCTGTTAAATCAATGTCGCGTTGATCTTCGTTAGGGCGAGTGCGAAACGGAGCACCTATATCTGCATCACCAAGCAATTCGGCTGTAGGGAATGGTACACCATTATTCGTACTGACCGGATTTGCTTCTAAATCACGAATAACATCTTCACTAAACCTAAAGACGCCAAATGCTGAAGGTCTGTCATCTTCCCTGTTGAAGTATTGACCTGATACACGAAAACCGATGACTGACTCGTCTCTACTGTTTTTCAGTATAGGACCACTGAGATTACCTCTAAACTGATTATAACCAAAGTTGTCTAAAAATTGTGAGCTCTCTAATTCTAGACCTCCAGATAACTTTGCGGATGGACCTTTCGAAGTAATGGATATGACGCCTCCAGTGACATCACCAAAACTTGCAGGCAGTCCACCAGTTAATACTTGAAGTTGTTCAATCTCTGATTCTGGAATTAATCCTTGTACCCGAATACCATCAATGTAATAATCCGTAGCATTGGCTCTAGATCCACGTACATTGACCGCACCCCCATCTATGGAAGACAGGCCTGCAGTCGTGGCTGCAATTTGATTAATGTTTTTGGTAGGAAGATTTCGTATGGTTTCGGAAGTTACTGTTCCACCAGAAGTGGTATTATCAATCTCAATAAGTGGCGCTTTATAATCTTTGATGACCACTTCATCCATGATGACACCAGTAGTCAATCTGACGTCTAGTTTGTTCGTTTTACCTGCTTTCACAATAACACCCACGACACGTTCGGTAGTGTATCCAACATAACGCGATTCTAGGTCGTAAGTACCTGGTTCGAGGTTGCCAATGTAATAATTGCCATCCAAATCTGTTTCTGTACCAGTGATAAGGACATCGTTTTTATAAAGAGCCACTGTACCAAATAGTATTGGCTCATTGGTCGCATCATCAACAATTTTACCACCTAGCGAGGTCTGACCTATACCTGCAAAAGAGGAGGTGAGACCAACAATGAGGATAGTAAAACGTAGAAAAAAGAGTTTTCTCACACTATATGCTTTAAGTACTTACAATGTTACCAACTAAAAACGTAAGAATGATTGAAAATGTCGATTATCATTCGAAATGGTATCTAGACGATATATTGGAATATGCAGGTTATGAGGTGTTTATAGTCACGGAAAGTAATTAGAGACAATGCATAGAATTGACTCGATCCGCTTCAAAGATACAAACAATGTGGGATGCTAATTGTCCCGTAGGGACGATATGTGGGTAGTATAATTAATTGAATGTAATTGCCGTGCCGTTAGGTATGTAATGTGTGTACACGACGCTCTTTATGGCAATATCAGGTTTTGTACCTACGGCACAACGATTTTATATGTGTGTGTAATGACTACCGATATGCAGTCCCTATGGGACTATTTAATAAGCATTATATGCGCTTATTAATAAGAAGTCTTGCTCTCTTTTAGATGAAAACTGAGGCAAAG
>CALLFA010000210.1 GCA_937997635.1 uncultured Saprospiraceae bacterium
AACCATCAATAATATCAATTTAGTGGGCGGTCAAGCTAACACCAGTAACGCCATTTTAAATAATGGTACCGTCAGACTAAATGATGTAGAAGTGTTTACATGCCTCATAAATCCAAATCCAGATTTTCCAAGATTGGGAGGTAATGGTGTGTATGAATTAAATGAAAATGTGGTCATACATAAATAATGTCTTGGCAGGCATCACTCCTAAAAAATGATTTCTAATAATGTCCTTGCAGGCATCCCACCTCAAGAACAATTTCTAACTAGATTGATTTATGATTTATGATATAAGATTTCAGATGTATGATTTTACAGGTGTCTTTAGGAAAGAGACTTAGTGTCCTTGAAGACATCCCACCTCAAAAAATTCAAACCATTCCCATACCAATACGAGTCTTGCTTCTCTTTGTGAGTACAAAAATCAGAATTCATAAATCATAAATCTGAAATCATAAATCCGTTAGATTGGCAAACTAAAGACCGAAAACAGGATAAATGTCCTTGAAGGCCTCCAGAATGATTTCTAACTAGATGGATGTATGATTTATGATCTAAGATTTCAGATGTATGATTTTACATGTGTCGTTAGGAAAGAGACTCAATGTCCTTGAAGACATCCCGCCTCAAAAAATTTAAACCATTCCCTTACCAATACGAGTTTTGCTTCTCTTTGTGAGTACAAAAATCAGAATTCATAAATCTGAAATCTGAAATCATAAATCCGTTAGATTGGCAAACTAAAGACCGAAAGCAGGTGACATGCCCTTGCTGGCCCCTTGTAGGATGAATAAGAAATGACTTTTTCTAAATCCAAAGGATGTCGATCCAAAGCACAAACTAGTTTTAAAACTAGATGGATTTCCGATGTATGATGTAAGATTTCAGATGTATGATTTTACAGGTGTCGTTAGGAAAGAGAATTAATATCCTTGACGGCATCCTGCCTCAAAAAAATCAAATCATTCCCTTACCAATACGAGTCTTGCTTCTCTTTGTGAGTACAAAAATCAGAATTCATAAATCATAAATTTGAAATCATAAATCCGTTAGATTATCAAACTAAAGACCGAAAGCAGGATAAATGTCCTTGAAGGCGTCCCACCTCCAGAATGATTTCTAACTAGATGGATCTATGATTTATGATCTAAGATTTCAGATGTATGATTTTACATGTGTCGTTAGGAAAGAGAATTAATATCCTTGACGGCATCCCGTCTCAAAAAATTCAAACCATTCCCTTACCAATACGAGTCTTGCTTCTCTTTGTGAGTACAAAAATCAGAATTCATAAATCATAAATCTGAAATCATAAATCCGTTAGATTGGCAAACTATAGGCAGAAAGCAGACTACATGTCCTTGCAGGCCTCCCACCTCAAGAACAATTTCTACTAGATAGATTTACGATGTATGATGTAAGATTTCAGATGTATGATTTTACAGCTGTCTTTAGAAAGGAGACTTAGTGTCCTTGCAGGCGTCCCGCCTCAAGATAATTTATAACTAGATTGATTTATGATGTATGATCTAAGATTTCAGATGTATGATTTTACAGGTGCCGTTAGGAAAGAAACTTAGTGTGCTTTCAGACATCCCACCTCAAGAATTATTTCTACTCTATTCCAACAATACGACCAGTTAGATGAATTTGGATTTACAGATGGATGTAGTGAAAAATAGTCAAAGAGGTCAGAGACCATTTGATCACTCTTTTACTATATGAAGTAAAAAAAATTGTAAGTACTGTACAAATTCATTATTTATAAAAAGAAACTTCAATTCATCGAATAAATTCGACGGTACACAACCTTGAGGCGAGACGCCTGCACGGACTCTCATATTACCCTATCATTCCCTCCATCAATCGGCACTTGCGCGCCAGTCACTTTCGAAAACAATGTCCCAAGCATGGCAACAGCTAGGTCCGCAACATCTCTGGAGGCGACCTCTGTTTTGAGGACATTGTTTGTTTTGTATTCTTGGACAGTTAAGCCATAATGCATAGCTCGGGCTTTCAATATTTCGTCTGTCCAAATAGCCGTATCGTATACAGCGTTCGGATGAATAATGTTTACTCTAATGCCTTTAGATCCCAGCTCCAATGCCGCTACCCTACCCAACTGCGTCAAACCGGCTTTTGCAACCGAATATGCAGAAGCTCCTGGTCCAGGTGCTGGTACATTCTTAGAACCAATAATGACCACTGAAGGATCAAACCCTCGTTCTAAATAGGGGACACAGAGTTGCAGCAATCGTTGATGGCTTGTCATATTAATGCTGACACTTTTATCCCATAAATTCGCTGTCATATTTTCTATGCGTACACTTTTAGGAAATATACCAGCATTCATCACAAGCATATCGATGCCTCCAAAATGAACGACTGTTTTCTCAATACAATTTTTTAGCTGTTTCAAATTGGTCACATCGCATCGGAGTCCTAATACTTCAGATTGATTGTACATGGAAGTAATGGATTTGTCTATGTCAAAAGCTGCTACGACAGCACCCTGAGCCACTAAGGATTCTACACAGGCTTTGCCTATGCCACTGGCAGATCCAGAGACAATTGCGATTTTGCCTTGCATGGATTTTGGTTTCCCAGCTTTAGCAAGTTTTGCTTGTTCGAGACTCCAATATTCCATTTCAAATAAATCCTTTTGTCCAAGCGTTTTCCACCCACCTAATTTTTCTGCTTGCACAATGGCTTTTTTTGTGTGCCTTGCAATGTCTTCTATTATTCTTAGATGTTTTGTGCTTGGACCGAAAGCTAGTGTACCGAAACCTGGTAGTATGCCCCACCTTGGAGCCTGATCTAATTTTTGCTCCTTTTTACTGTATTTTTTAAAGTAGCTATTGTAGGAATCCTGAAATGCATGCAAATCCTTTTTGTGATTCTTGGATAGATATACAGGGACTCTCTTCGTTCGGATAATATGATCAGGGGTGATAGGACCTCGCCCTGCAATTTTTCTGACATTTTTTAGTTTCGAAAAGCCCACAGAGACGCCACTGTTATCCAACCTTGACAGTACTGGTTTTCCAGTGAGTACAGACACATCTTTTCTGATTTGGGCAAGTCTAACAGGATCTATTTTTGCAGATTTTGCAGCTTTGGTTTCGACAGCTTTCTTTTTCTTTAAATAGGCTTCTGCCTTGCTGACTATCTTGATCATTTTCTCGTAACTCTTCTTAGGGTCATGGTCAAATGTAAACACGCCATGATTGAGCAAGATCATGCCATCTAGTTTTTCCCAGTCAACACCTTGCGTCATCTCATAGATCGTTTTTGCTAAAATAAATCCCGGCATCACATATGGAATGATCATCATGTGCTTACCATAGATTTTTTGAATTTGTTCTTTCCCATTTGGTGAATTGGTAATGACGACAACGGCATCTGCATGTGTATGGTCGACAAAAGTAAAAGGAATAATGCCATGAAGAATCGTTTCGACAGAAGGGTTTGGAGATGCTGGATTAGTAACAGCCATTCGCTGATACTTGACCATGTCCATGTCACTTAAGGTATCCAACTTCACTAA
>CALLFA010000211.1 GCA_937997635.1 uncultured Saprospiraceae bacterium
CGTGCCGTTAGGTACGGGATGTGGGTAAATGACTATGTGGTAAGATCACGTTTTGTACCTACGGCACAATGATTTGTATGTGTGGAATGGCTACCAATATTTAGTCCCTATGGGACTATTTATTCAATTAAATCATAGAGAAGCATTGGCTCTCGTGAAGATCTACAAATTGTAAAATTTGTAGTACACAAACTGAGATTTCACACTCAACAAAACCAGTAATAATGGGCTATCAGATCACCTCAGTGCGTAAAGTGGGTTAAATGTTTAATTTTTTAATGTTTAGCCTGCCTGCCAGATGGTAGGCCTGCCTGACGAAGCAGGTGTTGAATGTCTAATTTTTAATTTTAAAAGGCCCTCTCCCAAATAGAGATTTCTCTTCTTTGAAGAATTGACTCTTTAGGTCGCTGTTGAGTGTCACCATATTTATGACATCTGATGGTTCCATCGGTAATGTAGATTGTGATACTTCTACACCGTCTTTCTCGATTTTATAGTGAAACACATTGTTGAAAACGATATTGTCGGGCTCTTTATAGTAGTTGTTTTTGTTTTGCTGCATTGTTTCTAGCAAGGTCAACTTGTGATACCTCGAAGAGCTTGATTTGGCCTTTGAGCCTAAGTAGACTTGTTTATTGTTTAATTCAACTCGAATACTATCGTCAGATGTTTGGATGAATGTCATGGTTCCTCCTTCATAAGTCCCCCAGTCGCCAGATTTGGCGTAAGTCAATTGGAATTGCTCATTTGCGGTAAGTAAATCAATTTGTTCCATAAGATCATCAAATTGACTAGTAGCTGTAAATTGGAACATTAGCATAAAGCTTAGAGATAGTAGGTATTTCATATTCTTATTGTCTACAATGAAACAATGCACAAATCATGCTTTTCATTCCAAAACAAGAAAGATTAAGTAAATTTTAGCAATTATGACCTTATTGGCCAAAATTGAAGGTGTAAGAAAGGTAATGGAAGAATGGATTTCCATCCTTATCCGTATTTCGAAGGATAACATCAACATCTACGGCCTCTTCATCCTCTTTTTTATTGGTGTCAAAGACGAATTTGATCTCACCAGAATCTCCCGCTTTTATCTCTTCTTCTGTCCATGAAGCATCTGTACATTCACAGGTAGAGACAAGGTCTATAAAGACGGATTCGTTACTTGTATTGATAAAAGTGAAGCTGCTATCCACCTTTTCTCCCTTTTTGACAGTGCCTAGTGCTATGGATTCGGCTTCGAAGCTTAGTGGAGATGTGGTTTGTGCTTTAGTCGAAAAGCTTAATACGGTGGCAAGTATAATGGAGAATATTAATCTCATGGCTGTAAAAATATCACATTGCTATGAGCAGAGCAATCCAAAAAATGCCTTTAAGAATTATTTAATGCTTATCTGAAGAGTGATTCGACAAAAGCTTTTTTATTGAATACTTGGAGTTGGTCCATACCTTCACCTACACCGATGTACCGAATTGGCACTTTGAATTGGTCCGAGATTCCTATAGCGACTCCTCCTTTTGCACTTCCGTCCAATTTGGTCAATGCCAGACATGTCACATCTGTGGCCTCTGTGAAAGCTTTGGCTTGCTCAATTGCATTTTGGCCAGTAGTGGCATCTAATACCAACATGACATCATGTGGCGCACCGGGCATCTTTTTGCTGATGGAGGTTTTGATCTTAGTGAGCTCCCTCATCAGATGCTTTTTGGTGTGTAGTCTACCAGCTGTATCGATAATGGCGACATCCATGGCATGTTGCTGAGCATATTGGATAGTTTCGTAGGCAACTGCTGCAGGATCTGTATTCATACCTTTATTGTAGAATTGAGTGTCTGCTCTTTCTGACCAGATTTCAAGCTGATCAACCGCCGCTGCTCTGAATGTATCACCTGCACCTAAGACAACAGATTTGCCCAATTGACGAAACTGATGTGCTAGTTTGCCAATGGTCGTCGTCTTTCCAACACCATTGACACCAACGACGAGCATCACGTATGGAAAGTGGTTGTCATCAAAGACGAAATCTTGAACATCAACAGTATTGTTTTCACTTAACAGTTCGACGATTTCATCCCTAAGAATAGAGTTTAATTCGTTTGTATTGATGTATTTATCTCTGGTAACGCGTTGTTCTAAACGGTCAATGATTTTGATCGTTGTTTCTAGTCCTACATCGGATTCAATAAGGATTTGTTCTAGCTGATCTAAAAACTCCTCGTCTACTGTCGATTTACCCGCAACTGCTTTAGTTATTTTACCTAGAAAGGAGGATTTGGTCTTCTCCATCCCTTTATCTAGTTCTTCTTCTTTCTCTTTATTGAAAAGCTTATTAAAGAAGCTCATATTTATGATTACTAAAGTTTGTAAAAAAATGAAGGCCTTCCTGCGTAAGAAAGGCCTCTCATATCCTTAAAATCTCTGTGTTTCGAATTATACTATTTAAGTACGTTTCATTAAGGTATCAGTGCAAAGATAATAACATTTTGTGTTATTTGCCGTCTGCGAAGAATTCTTTTACCTTATCTTTATGAATCATTACTTCTTTATATGTGTATTTGCCTGAAGCAGAATCTTTTATGCTTTTTATCACCTTAACAAAATCTCTGCCTGATCCTGCGTTTGCTGCTCTTTGAGCAACCCTTGCGTTTTTCGATACTTTAGCCATGTTTACTTAATTTCTTTATGGATTGTATATTTTTTCAAAATAGGGTTATACTTCTTTAATTCCAACCTATCAGGTGTGTTTTTACGATTTTTTTGTGTGACATATCGTGAAGTACCTGGTTGACCACTTTCTTTGTGCTCGGTACATTCTAGTATCACCTGCATTCTATTACCTTTAGATTTTGCCATAATGCGTTGATTTTAAATGACTTATAATTTAATTCCGAGTTTAGCACCTTTTCTTTCCATCTTTTTTAAGTATTCATGTATACCTAACTTGTTGATGGATCTCATTGCGGATGTGGTTAATTTTAATGTTACCCATTCATCCGTTTCTGGAATGTAAAACCGCTTTTTCTGTAGATTAGGTACGAATCTTCTCTTCGTTTTAGCGTTTGAGTGAGATACATTATTACCCGATATAGGCCTTTTTCCCGTTACTTGGCAAACTTTAGACATAATTTCTAAGTTTTTTGTGTTTTCCGAGCTTTGGAGTGACTCCGGCAGGATTCGAACCTGCAACCTCCTGATTCGTAGTCAGGGACTCTATCCAGTTGAGCTACAAGGCCAAAGTGTTGACATTCAATAGTTTGCGACTTTATTTAGAATGAATTTCAAAGCTTTTTTTGAGAATTCAATCAACGTTTTTTCAAACGAAGCTGCAAACGAACTG